>JAPLGF010000241.1 GCA_026390275.1 Candidatus Atribacteria bacterium | reverse complement strand
CAACATCAGAAAAAAGCTGGTTTTTCATTTCTCTGATGGTACTGGGAAACGGCATGGTGGTCTATTCACTTTATTGTGGGCAAGATTTGGGGATGAGGTGCGAAACTTTGATACAGAACGATGAAATGTCCCGTCCATTTTGGAGCAAACCCGGAGAGATTCCCCGGTTCATTTTTTTTCTCTGCCAGGATAAAGTCACAGTACCAGGCCGGTTGGGAAACATAAAGAGGAAAACGGTGGTCCTCTGGGGTGATGATAAAAGAGAAGTCATTCCAGGATGCGGTGAAATAATAATCGGGATCGGTGACACTGAGGACTGGTCTTTCCTGCGTCAAGAACTGAGGAATCAGGTGATACTCTGAGACCTTTGTGGGGACCGATTCTTGATCCCGAGCGGGAAAAGCGGTGGCAAACCACCGGGTCGGCTGATGAATGATCGTCCACCAGCTGATCGTGAGGCTGAAGACCGCGAGTATTATAAGAACAAATCGTCGCCAGGAACTACTTTGGGAAGGCCAGAGAATGAGGGGAGCGATGGTCAGAAGGCTGAGAGACGCAGGAAGATTGATATTTCCTTCCATCCCGAATGCAATGAGAATCAGAACCAAACCCAGGTAACATCGGCTGATATCTTGGAACATGGTCCACAAAAGAGGGGTCATTCCGATCCAGGCATGGGTAGTCCAGTCCCGGAGTTCGAAAAGGGACCACCGTGGAAGTGGGAGGTGGAGTCCAAAGTACTGGGAGCTGTAAGGAGAGTTCTGAAGGAAAAAGGAGGCCTTTCCGGAATAGACCCAGTTAATGAAGAGAATGATTCCAGTAAAAAATATGATCGGAAAAGAATTGGCCAGCATCAATGATCCGGTTTTTTTTAAATCATGATCATTGAGAAAGAATAAAACGAACACCAGAAAAGCGGGGATGATTCCCCAGGTTTCCAAGCGGACAGAAGAGCACAATCCCAACATGATGCCGCTCAAAAAAACCGCATAGATCAGGCGTTTTTCTTGATACTGCAAGGTGTAAAAAAATGAAAGACCCAAAAAAAGAAAAAAAACGATTTCTACCGGTTTCTGGAAGAGGGTCTCCAGGAAGAAAGGAGAGAGGAAGACAGAACCGAGGAGAATCGTTTTAAATCCAGGAGAATTATGTTTTTCGGTCTGGAATCCCGCGTAAATCGGGAAAAAAATGGCTCCGATAAGGACAGGAATGATGCTGGGATAGCGGGCGATGGATGCGAAGATGAATGGGATAAAGGGATAGATGAGGAGGGAAGCGGGGATCCCCCCGGTGTTGGGCATAAAAATGGACCGAGCCCGAAAACTCAGAAAGAGATTATCCGGAGAAACATTCTGATGGTTCAAAAAAAAGAATCCCATAAAAAAATAGAAAGCAAAAAAACCCATGAAAAGAAAGATCGGTAAGTTTTTTCTCATGGGTTTTTCCCTTTGGTAGAATCCCATAAACCATGGAGTGTTTTTTCCCAAAAAAACGGACGAGAAAGCAGCTGGAAAATTGCTTTCCAGGATGCAATTGATGCCATAAACCAATAGATGGGGTTGAGAAGAGAAAAAACGACTAAACCATAGACTTGCCGGTGAAAGACCGCCAGCATCGAAAGATAAATACCAAGGAAGTTCCCCAGGAAGAGGTTAAATACTCCAATATAGAGTAAAGCTCCCGGAAAAAAAGGACTAAAAATAGCGGTTCGGGAAAAGAGCCAGAAGGCGAAAATAAACCACAAGACGAGAGCGGAAGCCTGTCCAATGGGAGTTCCCCAGTTCTTGGCGCTGCTGGTCGCTTCTTCATAGGTGGTAGAGTTGAGCATTCCGACTTTGTATCCCCGGTAACTGGCGCGCATTCCCAGGTCCGCATCCTCGGTGACATTGAAGGGGTCCCATCCTCCCAAATCACGCAGTGTTTTTGTCCGAAAATGGTTGGACGTTCCTCCCAGAGGGATGGGTAGATGGAGGATAAATAAGCCGGGAAGCATATAGTCAAACCAGTATGAATATTCTAAGGTAAAAAGCCTGGTGAGGAGATTCTGATGAGCATTGTAAAAACTCAGGGCAGCTTGAAAACAGACATAATCATCGGGATACTTTTGGAAGGCGGCGACTGCCTTTTTGAGCTGATCTTGATCCGGGATATCTTCAGCATCGAAAATGGTGAGAAATTCCCCCCGGGCAAAAGCCAATCCAAAATTGCAGGCCCGAGGTTTAGTTTGGGGAAATCCAGAGGGTACGGTAATGAATCGTACATTGTAGGGAGGTTGATCTTTCTGACAGGCCTGGCGGGTTTCAGCATCTTCTTCTTCGATAAGAAAAATAACATCCAATTTTTCCAATGGGTAGTCGAAGGAACGGATTGACATATCGAGCTGGTGGATGACTGAATACGGTTCATGGAAGAGAGGAAGCAGAATAGTGTAAACGGGTAGTTCGGGTGATTTGAGGTTTCTCCATTCCGATTCAGTGACCACCTCTTTTTTTTCGTAGCGGGAACCGGCCAGGCTCAGGATAAATTTAAGGAGAATATTCAGAAAATAAAAAAGATTCAGTGCCGTAAAGAGAAGAATCAGGATATGATATGGTCTCCAATAGGCCCAGACCAGGAGGAGAGTCAGGAAGATGAACAGACTAATTACCTGTTTTGGAATGATAACCCGGGTCGCTGATTCATCAGGGGTACGTTGGTAGAGATCGGCAGTTGATTCAAAACAAATCTGTTTACGAAAGTAATAATTGATGAGCCAGTCAAGATCGTAACGGGTGACGAGCTGACAGGACAAAGAGGTATTGGGAAAACGAGTAGAGAATAAACTATTCAGGGCAGGATTTTTCGGTTGAGAAGAGACGATTTCTATAGTATGATCTTTTTTTTGGATGGGAAAAAAGTTTTCCTGGATCATTTCATGGGGAGAAAAGAAATTTAAAAATGTGGGATCGACCTGCTGGCTGAGTTGGAATAAGTCATCTCCCGCGTAGGTGACTTCTATCTGATCCGAGATCACCCGGAAGAGCGTGTGGGGTGCGATATAATTTAGGGAAATAAGTATTTCCCCCAGTAAACTTTTGGTTTCTTGCTGGATATCCAGAGCTTTTTGTAATTGAACTGGTGTGAGGTATTCTCGCTGAACTAATAATTCTCCCAGGAATGGTTTATCGACCATTTTTTAATGAGGGTTTTGAAAGCTTGAACGCGAGATAGATGCAAACCACCACTATCAGGGCAAAGATACCAAGGTAAATGAAAAGTTTATAGTTTTCGAAAAAAATGGTCCCGGATGAGGTCGGGGTCTGATTCCATTGCAGGTCCTCTCCTACGGTCAAATCAGAAATCCCGTTTCGTCCAAAAAAAGTTACGTTTCCGTTTAAAGATCGGATGGTCGAAGCGCCCAGGAAAAAATTCCGGGTGTTTTCGTTGGCAACACTGTCTGATCCGGTGGTCGTGTACAGGATAACCGGTTGATTTTTATCCCAAAAAACCGAAAGGAAACCTACCGGTTCATCCATGGAGTATTTTAATACCGGACGCTGATTGGCTAAGTGATAGAGAATGGTTTCTCCGGAAGTGGGAATCACTGGGGAGCGAAGGGTGGAGGGAATGTTTCCAGGCTGGATGACCAGCAAGTAGTCGGCTGGCGACGGCAGAGCTTTCTCGATGGGGCTTCCTGTTGGTTGAGGGAATGCGAAGAATAGATTGAGGAACTGAAAAGTCACTTCTCCATACTGAATCAGGGTTCGACCGACGATGTTGAGAAGCTTTCCCAAGAAATTCATGTTTTGCAGTTCGGGAGAAGAAGCATACGCTTGGAGATCATTCGGAATTTGTACCAGTTGGTGCCATACCTCCATACTCCGTCCTGGAAAGAAGGGTGTCCCGGGAGAGGTGAGAGGGAGTTGATCGGGGGTGGGACGGTTTTGTGGATTCTCTATGCTGACCTCGAGATCGAAAGAAAAAGGATCGGAATCCATTTCCCGCAGGGAGGCATAAAGACGGGCAGAAAGTTCCAATAACTCCCGGTTGGGGTGGGAAGGGAAAACGATCCTCCCATTCCCGCGGAAAAAAATGGGAACGTCGTGCCAGGTGAGAAGTGAGGGATTCTTTCTTTTTCCCCAGGTTTCTATATATGAATCACCAGAAATGAAGCCTTCTAAGGGAGCGGTTCCTTGACGGCAATTGCTCACTTCCGGATAGTAGGAATAGATGAATTGTACCTCGTTATCTCTCCTGATGAGGGAGGAGGGAATGGAGAAGGCATAGGGAGTCATTTCGGAAACCTGATCCTTTTCTAATTTTTTGACTGCAACCAACTCTTGGTTGAAAAATACCTTTAAGAATGCTTCGGTGAGTGAACCCTGGGTCATGGAAGTGTGGTTTTCCAATAAAGTGAAACTGATCTGATGCGGGTAACCACCGAGTTCACTGGCGGAGAAAAAGAAGGTGTTCTTCATGTCCCCAATTCCCTGCACATGAACAGAAGGAACACCAAGCTGGGATAAAGTTACCTTTTGACGGGGAGAGACGGGAATACTCCCCTGGCTTTCAATTTTCCCACTCCGGG
>JAPLGF010000180.1 GCA_026390275.1 Candidatus Atribacteria bacterium | reverse complement strand
TTTTCATTCCTCACTAAGTGCAACGAGTATCATGGTATAATTTTTCTTAGAAGTAAAAAAATGAACTCAGGATTATCTCCATGACCAATCGGTATCAAGACTGGCGGGAACAGGGGATTCGGGATCTGGGGAAAGCCAGACTCGATTGCCAACACGAATACTGGGAGTGGGCGTGCTTCACTGCTCAGCAATCGGCAGAAAAAGTACTGAAAGGTTTAGCAATGTGGTTGGGTCTGGAGGTGTGGGGACATTCGCTCACTGATTTGATCAAGGTACTTCGCAAGTTCATTGAGGTTCCTGAAGAAATATTGGAATGTGCCCAAACTCTTGATATTTTTTACATTCCAACCCGATATCCCAATGGTTTTGCTTCGGGGAAGCCAGCTGATTACTTCAACAAAAAGAACGCCGAGGAGGCCATCGGTGCGGCAGATGATATCATCAGGTTCTGTGAGAGCCATTTACCTAAATAAGGATGAAGTATTGGCTAAGATCAAAGAGGTTTCAGGTCTTGCCGTTCAAGAGTTCCCAGAAATTAGAGAGATACGGCTGTTTGGCTCCTTTGCAGCCGGGAAAACCCATGCTTTGAGTGATGTCGATATCATTATTATCGTAGAAAAAGCGAGCTCCCTAGATCCAATCCAGCGAATTAAACCGTATTACTCCTTCTTTTCTCAACACCTCGACATTGCTTTAGATATATTGGTGATTGAGCAAAAGGACCTAAGCCATTATGAAAATTTTCTCAAAACCAGCCAGCTTATTTTAAAAGATGAAAAATAAATTCGTTTTCATTGGTGAGAGTCATTATTTGCGGAATGGTTTGAGCTTGGTATAAATCAAGATAGCACTCAACCTATACTGAACCCCAAAAACTGGACAATCATTCATGGTGATAAAATGCTCCTGGTTCAGTAAAAAAAAGATACCAAATGGAGAGGGCAATCAGAAAAAGATATGATGGTGATTTCAAAGCCTTAGAGAGAAATTAATTTATTATTTTTGTATATTGCTAAGAGGAGAATAAAAAATGAAGATTAAAGTGATAATACATGAAGCGGAAGAGGGGGGATTTTGGGCAGAAGTTCCTTCCATTCCCGGTTGCGCCACTCAAGGCGAGACCTTTGAGGAATTACTTACGAATTTATATGAAGCTGTGGAAGGGTGTTTATTGGTTCCAATCGATCAGGATTCCAAGGCAATTAATGGTAAGATTATGGAGATTGCAATATGAAATCTCTCTCCGGTAAGGAATTATGCCGGATACCTTCGCCTCTCAATTCCGGTTCATGGGAATCATCCTTTGAAAAATGGTTTACAAAAATACTTTATGAAAGTTACAGGTCTTACCGAAGAGGATATACAGTGACGAGTAATGAGCTACGATGAGTAAAAAAAGACGTCATCACGAGCAGCGGCAGCCTACGGCGTAGGAATCCATCTCCAAGGGAAAACATTTACGCTTGGGAAAAGGATCCATGCGTTCGATGTGAGAATCTCATCCTTTCAATGGGAATAATTGATAAATCAAAGGATGAGATCCTCACGCCTTCAAGAAAACGAAGGCTCAGGATGACGGAAACGCCCTAACCCCCCTCAAGGGGGAATTGCGCCGGGGTGAGTGCCTTTAAATTATTTAAAATTATGGCATTCCCAGGATATAATATCCATAACTTAGGATTAATTGAGGATAAGTTATGGTTGAAAAAGGACCCATCCAATATTGGATTGATTCATCAGATGAAAACTATAAATCGATGATGAATATATTTAATAACGGTGAGTATATGTAGGCCCTTTTTATTGGACACCTGGTTATAGAAAAACTGCTAAAAGCAAATCATTTGAAAACAACTGGAAATGAAATGAAATACCTCGAACCCATGATCTATATAAATTAGCATTGAAGTCTGGCTTAGAAATGACTCAGGAACAAATGGATTCACTGCAATATATTACCCTGTTCAATATTGAAGTTCGATATGAGAATTACCGATAGGATTTTTTTAAAAAATGTACCAAAGAATTTTGTGAAAAACAGATTCGAATTATTCAGGAGTTAAGAAAATGGTTAAAGGAAAAGATAAAAAACTGATCTATCAAACGATACAAAGATATTTATTTGAATTGGAAAAAAGGAACATCAGGGTGAAGGGGGCTTACTTATTTGGATCCTATATTGATGGGAAAGCGGACGAATGGAGCGATATCGATGTCGCCATTCTGACTGACAGTTTTATTGGGGATAGCTTTGATTTTAAATTTCTTCTGATGAAAATTGCCAGAGGCATCGATGTAGACATAGAACCACATCCTTTTACTGTCGATGAATTTACGAAAGATAATCCGTTTGCTGAAGAGATACTACGAACTGGTGAAAAAGTGGCATAAATTTGCAATCGTCTATCCTGGAAACGCTGTGTCGAGAAATCAGGAATGAACT
>JAPLGF010000190.1 GCA_026390275.1 Candidatus Atribacteria bacterium | reverse complement strand
TCGATTCCGTCAGACCAAAGGAGCGGTGAAACTCCATCTCCTCCTGGATCACGAAGGCTATCTCCCGGTCTTTGCCCTCATCACCGAAGGAACAGTTCCCGAAGTGAACATCGCCCATGATCTTTCCTTTCCCAAAGGTTCGATTTTAGCAATTGATCGAGGGTACACTGATTATTCCCTCTTTGCCCGGTGGACCGAAACGGGAGTTTACTTTGTCACCAGACAGAAAAACAATGCCAGCTACCGGGTGATGGTTCTTCTTACCAACCATCTTGAGTTTGGAGCCACCACCATTGCCCGTATCTATCAGGATCGCTGGCAGATGGAAACCTTCTGGACAGCATCCTAAAAGAAAAAAGAGGAACCTGATTTTGAAAATGCTCAGGAACCGGTCTTAAATCTCTCCGGGTTGTATTCCCCGCCGCTTGCGGCGGGGTAGTTTATTGGCGAACTCCTTCTCGAGATCTTTCCAAATTATTTCTTCGCATATCTTAATAACTGTTAATAACTGAGTGCCAGGCACCATTAAGATTTCACAAAGACCGGTCAGACGTTCAAGAAAATTGTCCCGATCCTTTCGGTTGCAAAATATTTGAACTCCATTAATACCCCGAACTATGACCTGATGTCAGACACCGGGGGCATCACGTCTTGGCCGGCTTGGCATACCAAAAGCCTATTCATTGCATAGGAGATTACCCAAGTCGTTTTGGAACCAAGGTCTCTTATTTTACGTCCAAGTGTAAACCATTAACCCATGAAGGGTGCTAAAATTTTAACTTGCCAAATGCTGGATATTTGAGTTGCCAAATACACAAAATAGCCACTTCTATTTAATAACCACTATTGCTTATTAACGTTTTATGCTATAATAGTCGGCTAAAAGGCGATAATCATGACTGATAATGGTAGAACTCTCGGCAAGGCCGGAAGTGATCTGCTGACGGGAATAACCCGCCAGGGTAAGCGAATTTTTACCTACGAAGATGCTGTCAAAGTTTTTGGAAGCAGTAACCGGCGATTGCGTGAGCTATTATCTACGCTCGTAAAACGGGGATGGCTTCAGCGTCTTGAGAAGGGGAAGTACCTCATACTGCCGTTCGAAGCCGGGCGCGAACGCGAGTGGACTGAACACGAGTTTGTCATCGCTTCCTGCCTCATCGAGCCATATTATATAGGGTTTCACAGTGCTTTGAACTATTACGGTTACACCGAACAGATAAGTCGGAAGGTATTCATCGCGTCTACCAACCGTAAGCTCAAAACAACCCTTGAGATTTCAGGAGTAACCTACCGCTTGGTCAATATGTCTGAGCGCAAGTTCTTCGGATTCAAGCAAATATTCATTGACGGACACCAGGTAAACATCTCGGAACCTGAAAAAACTATCGTGGATTGCCTTGACCAAGTTAAGTATTGCGGAGGGATATCGGAGATAGCCAAGGCGTTATGGTATGGGCATGACGAGCTCGATTTTATCAAAATGGCTGAATACTCCAACAGGGATGGTAATCGAGCTGCCAGCCAACGGTTGGGGTATCTTTTTGAAACACTTGGTTTTAAGCCGGATAAAGCAGTTGAAATCCTGCTTAAGTGCTTGAGCACCAGATATGCGCCGCTCGATATTCTAACGGAACCAAAGGGGAAGTATATCGAAAGATGGAAAGTAATCGTAAACGTTCCTGAAAATGTACTTTTCCAGTGGAAGGAACAACGATGATATCCAGAGCTGAACTGCAAAGATTAGCCAACCGCGAAAAGGTAGCCCTCGGTATATTAGAAAAGGACTATGTCCTAATCGAGGTGCTCAAAGCCCTATCTCAGGTCCCTTTCCTGAGTGATCTGCTGGTATTCAAAGGTGGTACCGCATTACGAATAGTTTATTTTGCTGACTGGCGCTACTCGGAAGACCTGGATTTTACTGTGAAGCACGATATGAATGAAGAAAAATTGCGACAGTCGCTGGATGAATGGTATTTCCAGGTAGAGCAGGCATCCCAATTACGGCTTACCACGAAGATGTTGCCCAAACCGAATGGCTATGCCCGTGTCAGGACCCAGTTCATCGGTCCATTAGCCTATCCCGGAATAATTTTTATGGACTTGAGTTTTGATGAGCAATTATGTCTTGAGCCTGAATGGAGGAAGGTTCTTACTGAACCTTTTTCGTCCAAAGGGCAGAAAATACTGGCATATCCTATTGAAGAGTTGCTTGCCGAGAAAATGAGAAGTCTTTTGGAACGCGGCAAATCCCGGGACTATTATGACGTATGGAGGCTTCTCAAGGAACAGTCTTCCAAGTTAGACCTCAAGCTTCTCATTGAGGTACTATTTAAAAAGCTCAAGCACAAAAAGCTCACTTTCACTGGTATTAATGATTTTATCCCCAAAGATACCGATGCTCTGAAAAAGTATTGGGCAAGTGAACTTGAGCAGCAAATCATCCATCTTCCTTCTCTCGATAAGGTAATAGAGGAACTTGGGGATATGCTGGATAAACTTATAGCTCCTTACTTAAATACTCAACTTTTGCACCAAAATAAATGCTGAAAACCCTTGATTTTAAAGGGTTTTTTAATGAAAATACCCCTCCTTTTTGGTCGAATTGACTTGCACCAACACCAGGCTCTCATCAGCGCGAATGTTTTCCTTTCCCCGGCCGAATTCCCCCGATTCCAAAATAATAACTTGATAACTTGGTGCCAGGCACCTATATAACTTCTTCTCTTCTCACCTTCTACGATTTTCCTGCTGAACACTGGAAACATCTCCGGACCACTAACCCCATTGAATCTACCTTTGCCACCGTCCGACTCCGGACTGATAAAACCAAAGGATGTCTTTCTCGATTCTCTCTTCTATCTATGGTCTATCGTCTTGCTCTCTCAGCTGAAAATTCCTGGCAAAAGTTGGAGGGAGTGAAGTTGCTTTCATTAGTTGTGGATGATGTCAAATTTGTCAATGGAGTGCAGAAAGATGAAGACGCCGCCTGATTCTTTCCTAAACACAACATTTGACAATAGCTCTCTTTTTTCCCGAACAACTGAGTGCCAGGCACCATTAAGTTATTAATAAGATAATTCAATACAAGGAAGAGAGAAAGAAACTAAAATATGATAGAATTAATTAACCATATAATTTGGAGGGATATGCTAGGTGCTTATCGAATATATTGAAGAAGCCCTTAATCGAGCTCACTATGAAATTATCGATGATGAAGAACCTTTTTATGGGGAAGTAAAAGAACTTCCCGGAGTATGGGCTTCAGGTTCCACATTGGAAGAATGCCGGAGGAACCTCAGAGAAACCATTGAGGGATGGATTCTCTTGAGCATTAAAAAGGAACTCCCAATCCCTAATCTTGGAAATAAAAGTATTGATTTCGTATCTGAATCTATTATCAATTCATGAAGTTAAGAGCAGTATCCTTCCTTGAGTTAGTTCGAATTTTAAGAACATTTGGTTTTAAAGGACCTTTTTCCGGAGGAAAACACCTTTATATGGTGAAAGAAAATCTTCGGATAACTCTCCCCAATCCCCACAGAAAAGAAATAAGTCCTGATCTTCTCATGCGAATACTCAGACAAGCCGATATATCAAGAGAGGATTGGATAAAAATGATTCATTCCTAAAAGCCTCGCTTTTTTCAAATTTCTATTCTGAATTTATTAACTTCTCCCCTTAAATAAAGAAAGATTGAAAGGTACGATTGCTTTGTTAACTTCTTCAAATCCCACATACAGGTTTTGGCAATTAAAAAATCCAGCATTTGGCAGGTTAAAATTCCCAGCATCTTTAATGGATAATGACTGCTTCCACAATTCCTTCGCTTCATAAGGAATGCATGGTGCCTTTATGTTTATTGAGGGGGGATTGGGAAATGAGTCAATTCACGATTCAAGTTCTGACCCTTTTGGTTACACGCCTTTTTTTTAAAGCCCCACCACATCAGGCACATCCAGTGATAGCGCTGCAAAAAGAGGTATGATCCCAGGCACCCAGAAATTGTTTGCGGGTTACCACCGGGATTCGACGGTAGGGTGGGAGGAATATCGAGTTTTAGCGTATTACTTTGATTGTTACCCCGCTAGAAAGCCCCATCCAGGCCCTATCTGCGGTGAATGCCGCCACGCCGAGCATTTTCGCCAAGCTCAAGCACGCCCGATCGCCTAATGAAACACCCCTGTTCTGGGTTGCGGTACGCAGAAACCCCGCCTGGTATGCCTGGACTTCAGGCACGGGACGCCTCTTCTCGTCGCTCCTGGATGAGTTCCTGGGACAGGCTTCGACCTTCGGGAATATAGCATCGAAGAAGAGCCTGTGCCCGTGCGATTGCCTGGCGGGTGCTCATCATCCTGATCTCTCCATCTTCGAGCATCAGAAGCACTTCGTCCCCCGGTTTGAGTCCTAATGCTTTTCGGTAGGCGGCTGGAATGACCAACCTGCCACCTTCTCCTATCGTTGTCTTCATTGATAAACCTGCCATTTTTGCCATATTATACCATATATTAAGGATGAGATCATGCGCAATCCGTGTTCATTCGTCAGATTGTCTGGTAGACTGGGAACCATCGGGTGCCTCTCTTTTATATATAGGTTTATCATTTCAATTGCCATCATGGTTGGCGATGGATTTAAATCTTTGATTGCCAGGCACCGTTCAGTTTATAAAGAAGGGATTGGGAAATGAGTCAATTCACGATTCAAGTTCTGACCCTTTTGGTTACACTTGCAATAGTATTATGCAATAATATTATGTATCATTAATTAAGTCATTTTTTAACGGGGAGACGAGCATGATAGATAAATCCATCATCATTATTGGTGCCGGGTTTGGGGGGCTTTCGGCCGGGATTTATGCTCAAATGAACGGTTACCACACCCAGATTTTTGAGATGCACAACCTTCCTGGTGGCTTGTGCACTGCTTGGAAGCACAAGGGGTATACCATTGACGGCTGTATCCACTGGTTAGTGGGCTCTTCACCTAAGAGTGGTATGTACCGTTATTGGGAAGAGGTCGGTATTGCCCAGGGGCGGGAATTCGTCAATGCAGAAGAATTCATGCGCTACGAGGGTAGCGATGGACGCACTTTCACCCTTTTTACGAACGTGGACAAGCTGGAAAAGCACCTGCTCGAGTTTTCACCGCAGGATGCCAAGGCGACCTGTCAATTTATCCAGGGTATTCGGTTGTGCTTGGCGTTTGATCAACCTTCCGAATCCGATCCGCTGCTCAAGCGCCTGCAAAAAAAGCTAAAGCTCGGGCTGCTCCTCGCAACCAAAGGCCGAAAAATGCAAGAGTGGATGAGGATCACCACCGGGGAATTTGTCAAGCGTTTCCAGGACCCAGTAATCCGTGGTGCGTTGCGAGAGATGTGGTTACCGGAATTTTCTATGTTTTTTATGCTCTTTACCTTTGCCTTCCTGCACAACCAGAATGCAGGCTATCCCATTGGTGGTTCGTTGCCTATGTCACTCGCCATGGCCAAGCGTGACCTCAATCGGGGTGGATCCATCCACTACGATAGCCGCGTCATCAAGATTTTAGTAGAAGGCAATAAAGCAATAGGGGTCCGCCTGGCGGATGGGAGTGAGCATTTCGCCGGACGGGTCATCTCCGCTGCCGATGGATATACCACCATTTTCAAGATGCTTGATGAGAAATATGCCGATGAAGAGACCAAAGAGCGCTATGCGAAATGGCCTACATTTCCATCACTGTTGTTCGTGGGTTTGGGGGTGAACCGCTCATTCGCCAATGAGCCCCAATCGGTCTCAGGCCTGAGTTTCCCGCTTCGTCAACCGACCGAGATTGGAGACGAAGTGCGAGACCGATTGTCAGTCCACATTTTCAATCAGGATCCAACCCTAGCCCCGGTCGGCAAGACTAGCTTGGTGGTGATGATGCCCAGCAGTTATGAGTATTGGAAAGAATTAGCACCGGACCGGACGGCATACGAAGTAAAGAAGGACCAGGTGGGGCACACGGTCATAGATCTGCTAAACCAACGATTCCCCGGCATCTCCCAACAGGTAGAAATGGTAGACGTGGCGACACCTCTCACCTTTGAGCGCTACACAGGCAACTGGAAAGGCTGTTTTGAGGGCTGGTTGATCACTCCGCAAAATTCGGTCAGCTTGCTCAAGCCCATGCGGCAGACCCTGCCCGGTGTGCAGAACTTCTATATGTGCGGACAATGGGTAGAGCCCGGGGGCGGCTTACCAAGCAGTTTGATGTCGGCACGCCGGTTGGTACGGGCACTCTGCAAGGAAGATGGGGGTAAGTTCCGGACCATTGTCGAGCTAGACGCAACTCGATCTTGAGGTTGGTTAGATTAGAAAGATCATATATTCTATGTGGCTTTTCTTGCCCACAATTTCGCATCATTTTGAAACAAGCATATACCGCAAAAAAGGATTTGTTTGACCCCAGCTTTATAATTTTAAAGCTGATTTAATTGTTCTTTTTCTGACTAATGTACAATAGCCACCCAACAATTGCTTTAAAAAGCGATTTGTACTCACCCATTCCCCTTAAAAAATCCGCTTATGCATTCAGAGTCCGGCGCTCTTTAAAATGTACTCCCTTATAGTATAAAAGCTAAGATAAAAGTGATCCAAAAATAAGAAAAACGCCAGGAAAATAGTGATCCACTTCCAAAATAATCCGGTATCGTGCAGAAGCAGAACTCAATTCTTGAAGGCAGGATGTGTATTTGTCAACTCATAAATCAAGCCTTTGGCAAGTTCAAATCCCAGTATCCCTTTATAGGTTAATGGTTAAAACAATTCTAAAAGATAAAATGCGTTTTGAAGTTTATTTATATCCACCAGGCAAAATATCAGTCCCAGACAGAATTATTTATCGTTGCCCGTTGTAACCTTATTTATACACGTCTCCTCGTGGTCTGATGAGAGCAATATTTACCATTTGTGATTTTCGGTCTACTTGAAAGAGAATCCGAAAACCGCCCCCACGTTTTCTCCAAATTCCTGGCTCTCCTTCCAAGGGAACAACATCACCACTCCAGGGATCTTTTTCCATCTCTTTTAAGGCATCATCAATTCGACGTACAACGGTCTTTGATAACCGATCATAATATCGTTGAGCTTTCCGGGAAAGGATGACCTCAAACATCGGTTCTTTTGATATCACGCCAACGCCGGCACTCACCTTGTTTAATTTCTTCTAATCCCTCGCGAAGCTCTTTCCTTTCGGCTTCACTAATGTGTTCCTTCTCAGTCAATAACCACCGGATGTGATCAAACAACTCCTCCAGTTCTGGTTTTGATAGAGAATCTACTTTTTGGAGGAGCTCCTCTTTGATCATACTCATGATCATTCCTCCTTTCCGGAATGTTCTTGCAAAACGGTATCAATCTGTTTCGCTATTATTTTAACGCATTTGATACGTAAATTCTCATTTCCATTTGAAATGGCTTGATCGGTAAGCCTGGAAAGACAGGAT
>JAPLGF010000108.1 GCA_026390275.1 Candidatus Atribacteria bacterium | reverse complement strand
CCTATTTTCTATATTTCCCATACCTCCGCGCGGCTTGGAACAGGGCTACAATATTTTCAGGCATAACATCCGGCTGAATATTATGTACCGATCCCAATACATATCCCCCTCCAGGAGCGAATTGGTGTATCCGCTTTTTTACTTCCTCCTCTACGTCTAAAGTGTTACCCTGGCTCAGAACTTTTTGAGAATCAACTCCACCCCAAAAACTCACTTGGTTACCAAATTCTCTTTTTAGTTGTTCTGGATCCATATTTTCAGCGCTCACCTGGACGGGGTTTAAGACATCGATCCCGGTCTGAAGAATATCCGGTAAAAGCTTATGAATGCTCCCACAGGTATGCCTGAAAATTTTTGCTCTGGTTCTCTCACGGACAAACTGGACGATATTCTTTTCGTAAGGCAAAAGAAACTCCCGATAGAGTTTTGGGGAAAGCAAGGGGCCTTGCTGGGTTCCCAAATCCCCGTTGATGACCACCACTTGGAGGTATTCACCCACTTCCTTGAGGAAGTTGTCTATAATCTTAAATTGGATCTTCAGGGATCTCTCCACGATCTTTCTGATAAATTCTGGATCAAGAACCATGTCGGTCAGAAAGCGCACCAGCCCAGTTTGAAACCAAATAAGTTCCATGACGCAACCGCTATACACATCACCCACCAGAGCATAGCTAGAATTTTTGTACAGTTCACGGGCTTCTTCACGCCATCTCTCGACTCGACCTGGATCATCGGGAGATGGCCAGTCAAAACTCTCAATATCTTTTATTTCCGCATTCTTGAAGGGATGGTCGGCGAGTTCGAAATATAGCCCACCATCTTTCTTTCGAACCCAGGTAACTCCCCACTCATCAGTAAAAAACCATTTCTCGTCATCTTCCCGCAACTCTTTTTTTCGAAACCGGGGAAATATGGAACGGGTATCAATATCAAGAGCCCGTAAGACTTCATCTTCTACCCTTACCAATCCCTGAATTTGATCAATAATTTCAATCTTATTTTCTTTAATACCAAGATGCGTTTTAAGATTTTTATAAGCATCAACATGGATACCAGTAACGTGTGATGAGCCTAGATCTATCGGTACCATATCCGGTTCTTCATGATTGAGTGATGTGATTACTCTTTCACGATTGGTCATTTCCAAAGTATTCTCCTTTTTTATAGGTGCCACACTTTAACAGATGAAGATTTCCCTTTAGATTAGAGCAATTTGAAAGAATATTGTAAATTTTAATATTTACATTTTAATAATAATCTTGACCCTTTCAGATATTTTCATAGTTTCCATCGCTTCATTGATGTCTTTGAGACGAAATGAGTGGGTGATGATCCTGGTGGGATCGACAAGCCCTTTTTCCATTAACAGTATTGATTTCTGTACTGCCCAGGGAGTCACGGTAAAGGAGGCATCAACCCGCGTTTCTTGGAAATGGATATCCAGGGGGGATACAGGGATGGTGCCTTTCGTTGTTACCCCGAATTCATTTATCCGTGTTCCTCTCCGGCAAAGGTTGAAAGCGAGCTCCGCCGCTTCCAGGGGTCCGGCGGCCTCAAACACGAGATCCGGTCCCTCCGGGATGATGTCATAGACCGCTTTGATCGCATTTTCGGAGTGAGAGTTAATGGTATGAGTGGCTCCACATTTTTTAGATAACTCCAACCGCCAGTCATTAACATCGACCAGGATAAGAGTCCCCGCCCCTGCTCGGGATGCAATCATGGTAACCAGGAGCCCCATGCTCCCGGCACCAATGATAACCACATCCTCACCAATTTTCATTTGAGAGTATTCAATCAATCCTTTATATGATCCAGCGAGTGGTTCGGTGAGAGCAGCGGCTTCGAAAGAAATATTGTCTGGCTTATGGTACAGGCAGCTTTCGGGAATAAGAACATACTCCGAAAAGGCGCCATCAATGATCCGATCCATGCCATCTCCACCGATGACCGCTCCGTTTTTACAGTAGTGGGGAAAGCCGTTCCGACAGTTCTTACACATCCCACACCCGATGACCGGTGAAACAATGACCGCGTCTCCCTCTTTAAAAAATCGAACCCTTTCTCCCACTTTTTCTATGACTCCCGTAAACTCATGCCCCAAGATGGCGGGATAATTCAGATTCGTCCGGGCTCCACTATACGCCTTATAATCCGTCAGACAGATTCCACAAGCCTTGACATGGACTAAAACCGTATCCTCTTTGGGTTGGGGAACGGGAAATTCTTTAATGACGAGCTTCCCCACATCTTCCAAAACAGCAGAAATCACATTCGTAACCCCCCATCTTTTTTAGTATCCAGAAACTGCAAAACCACAACCCCATATATTCTAGCTGTTTTCAATCTTCTGAATGTTTCTTCCAGTCATCCAGTGCTTTTATAATTGCTTCTCTCGCTTCCATTTTGTCTTTTCTCTTGATGGCATCCAGAATATTTTCATGGTTCCGGATGGTTCTTTCCAGGTCCTTCCTGGTCGGTATTCCTCTTCCAATCGACTTGTGAAGCGCTTCCCAAACCCCTTCTGCCAGCAATACGAGGAGCGGGTTGTGTGTGGCATAGAGAAAAAACCGGTGGAACATCAAATCAAAAAGGGCTGCTTCTTTGCTCTTTCCGGTCCCCTCGTCAAAAACAGGCTCTAAGGTTTTCTGACCATCTATGAATTTCTGCATTTCCTCGATGTCGCTCTCGGTACGATTATCGATCACCGTTTCCAGCATACCGATCTCAATAGCTTTTCGGAAATCATAGATCTGCTCTTTCGATGAATTCTGGAGCATGATCACGAAAGTCAGTGTCTCAACAATCGAAAAAGACGGATGGTTGGATATGAAAGTTCCTCTCCCCCGATGCACCTCCACCAAGCCGACCGCTTCCAGCATCTTCACCACCTCTCGAATAACGGTCCGGCTGACCCCAAATTCCCTGGCGAATTCAAGTTCCGTGGGTAACCGATCTCCAGTTTTTAATCCTTCATTGAGAATCCGGTCTTTGAGTTCAGTGACCACTTCGTGGACGGCTGTTTGTCGTTTTTGGGGATTTCCGTCACTATTTATATTTTTCAATATGGGCATTGTCTTGTCCTCTCCATCGGGAATATCTTCTTGCCCGCTCGTGCTATTTCCCCTTCACCATTCCGAAGCTCATTCCTGACACCAGAGACTTCCTCACCAGTATGGCCGCTATCATGATGGGGAAGGTGGCGAGTAAACTGGTCGCTGCCATGGGACCCCAGAGTATCCCCATATGCGATTGAAACTGGGTCACCACTGTCGGTAAGGTCCGAGTATTGAACGAGGTTAGAAACAGAGCAAAAGCAAATTCATTATAGGATTGAATGGTGCACAAAATGGCAGTAGCGGCAAGCCCCCCTCGAGCAAGAGGAAGGCTTATTCTTAAAAATACTCCCAGTCTCGAAAGCCCTTCCACCATCCCTGCTTCCTCAACTTCCAGAGGGATCTCATCAAAGAAGCTCCGCATCATCCAAATGGCGAACGGGACATTAAAGCTGAGATAGGCGACGATCAGGATTATAGGCTTATCTAAAATTCGAAGGAAGCCACCAATGACAAAATATGGCAAAATCACTGCCATGGCTGGCGCCATCCGGAGACTCAAGATCCAAAAAGCGATGTCCTTTTTCTTCTTAAAATTGAACCGGCTGAATCCGTAAGAAGCGGGAAGAGAAACCAGGAGAGACAGAAGGACGGTCGGGACGACAACGATAAGGCTGTTTTTCAAAAAGGAGAAAAAATTATACTTGTCGATCGCCTGGGAATAGTTCTCGAAAGTCGGCGTAAAAACAAACAACGGGGGAAGGGCAATGTTCTGTGCTTTGGTCTTGAACGACATCTCCGCCATCCAGATGATGGGGAAAATAAAGACGAGGGCAATGATGATACCCACGACCACAAGGACCTTCCTTTTAAGTGACTTCCGTACTTTGGGACCGAGAGACAGACCTTTCATCCCTTACCCTCCTCCCGAGCACCAAAGCTCCGGATCAAAATCTGGCTCAGTATCGTCACCAGAATGAGCAGAATCACCGCTATCGAACTCGCCCGACCGAGGTATCCCGTATGGAAAAAGCCGATCCGGTAGATGTTCAAGGAAAGGAGCTCGGTGGTATTTCCCGGTCCCCCCTCGGTCATTACAAAGACCACATCGAACATTTTGAGGGCGTCCATGATCCGCATGAGGAGGACGATGAGGATAACCGGCTTGAGGAGGGGAATCGTGATGCGTGTCAAAACCTTAAATGACGAGGCTCCGTCAATCATGGCGGCTTCGTAACAATCCTGAGAAACCGCCTCCATGCCGGAAAAAAGGATCAGGGAGGTGAATGGCGTCCATTGCCAGATATCGACAATCATCGTCGAGAGTAAAGCGTACTCCTTGGAATACCAGTTAATTTTGAGACCAAAAAGGGAAGAGAGAAAATAGTTCACAACACCTGCAACAGGATGAAAATTCGATCGCCATATCAGTCCTGCCACGGAAGGAGTGAGCGTCATGGGTAAGATCAAGGCTACGATCATGAATATTCTCATTCCTGGATTCTGTCCTTTGATGAAAGCAGCGATGATCAAACCGAATACAAACTCTAATAAAACCACCACCACCACATACTTCATCGTTACGACTAAAGAATTTTGGAACTGCTCATCCTTGATGTCATCGATGAAATTCTTGAGCCACACCAATTTCCTGGTATCCCAGGGAGTAGCGAGTTCCCAACTATTCAAGCTCAGATAGAATAAGAACAGAGTGGGAAGAATGGTTATCAAAAGGAGCACGATGATTGATGGAGCAATCCAGGGTGTGACACTTTTTCCCCTCTTTACCTTTTTTATTGTGTCCATTCCAAATTCTCCCTGGTTTTCTATGACAATAAGCACGGGCTGGCGATCAGCCAGCCCGTGTGTTGACTCGTCTATTTTTATTTGTTGTAGTATCCTTTTTCTTTCATCAACGCGGTAATATCGGCTGCTGCTTTGTCTAACGCATCCTTGGCACTCTTCTCACCAATCAGTGCCGAGTTGACCTCATAACCCAGAATTTCACCGATCTTACTCCACTCAGGAATCGGCGGTCTCCAGTGCGGTACGCCCGCCTTGATCAGATTATAGGCTTTCCCCAGGGCTTCCAAAGTCGGCTTAGCATACGGTTTCGAGGCGAGGACTTCCGAATCGCTGAAGGTTGCTGTCCGGTTGATGTCTCCACCCACGGCGAGGAAATCTTTGACTTTCTGCGGGCTGGTCATATAGATCATGAACGCCCAAGCGGCGTCCTGCTTTTTGGAATCTGAGCTGATACCAGCGAGCCAACCAGCGTTGGCAGCGAAATCCCCTTTCGGTCCCGCCGGAGGAGGCAGATAGCCCATCTTTCCTCGTGCCATTGATCCTTCCGGTTCATAGTACGGAGGACAGGCACTGACATCCAGCGCCAAGGCAACATCGCCGCGTGCTACGGCTGCGCATTGCTCTTCACTGTTGTAGTTTTCAAAGCCAGGAGGCGAGTATTTGCTAAGCTGGATCAAATATTCCAAAGACTTGATGGCGTCTTCGGAATTGATAACCACGTTCCATTTCCCCTCTTCATCGAAGAGACGTCCTCCAAAGGGATATAGATAGGTGAACCAGGTCACGAGGACATTGTGTCCCCTCTGTCCTCGGAATGCATTCCCGTAGAGACCCGGCTCTTTGCCGTTGAAAAATTTGCACAATTCCATGAATTTATCGTACGAGGTGATACTGGCGGGATCAATGCCGTATTTTTCAAAGAGGTCTTTCCGATATCCCAACAGATTCGTTTGTCCAGCCGTAACCAGTGCATAGGTCTTGCCATCCCATTTTGCCAGACCTTCGCGATAGGCAGGGATAATCCCTTCGTAATCGTACCAGGCAGGAGTGGAATTGGGGTCCTGAATATACTTATCGAGGTTGATGATGATCCCCTTGGTTGCGAATTCCCCCATCCACACACAGTCCACCATTACTACGTCGTAGACTCCAGTGTGGGAGGCAAACTCCATCATTTCCTTGTCCCGGAGCATGAGTTCGTTCATGGTGTCCCATCGAACGTTAATGCCGGTGAGTTTGGTGAACTCGGGGGTCATCTCGCGGAAGGCGTCGATGCTGGGATGAGTGTGGGCAGCAATATTGATGGTGGTACCATCAAACTTATCTTTGATCGATTTACACCAATCGAGAAACGCCTGATCCTCTGCCATGGCATAAAAGGATATCACCATCGACAGCAAGAGAAATACTGCTAAACACAGAACTATTTTCTTATTCATTGCTTTCCCTCCCTGTTAAATAACCCGCATCATTAGTTTAAGCGACCGTTCTACGTTTATCACCTCCATTCTGTGAAATGCAAAATAAATCTCTCTAACGTTCCTATGAAATCAACTCACCATAGGTTTGTTTCTGGCGGTCTCGGAGAACAGGAATAAGGGTCCGCATAGAGTCAGATTTTGATAAATCAAGCTCTCCGTTGATGATGGTCTCCCTCATCGGTTCTGCCGCAGCAATTATTTTTCCACACGGATCCAAAATCATGCTATATCCGGACGCCTGGAAGAGTTCGCTCTGAACGATTTCATCTGCTCCGCACACATACATGAAATTATCCAGAGCCCGGACCCGAATGAGTAATTGCCAGTGACTGACATCCCGCGCAAACCAGGCAGTGGGAACAAACGCAATCCGTGCACCCTTCAGGGCATAGGAACGCGCAACTTCCGGAAATCGAGTATCATAGCAGATCCACATCGCCACCTTTCCAAATTCCGTATCGAACACCGGATAATGGGATCCATGAGAAAAGTAAGTCGCTTCTGTGTCCCACAGGTGTACCTTATGATAGATTCCGTTGATTTTTCCGTCTGGATTAATGAGAATCGCAGAGTTGTAGAGCTTGCTCCCCTCTCTTTCTGCTATGCCAACAACCGAATAGACACCATAGGTTTTACTCAATTCGCAAAGAACATGGGAAGCATTTCCGGGGATTGGTTCTGCAGTAGAATCAATTGTTTCTGGAGAAGCTACTCCCTGAACACATAATTCAGGGAAAACAATGACGTGACAAGCACTCCCTTTGATTTGCTGGAAAAACGAGGCGATTTTATCCAGATTCTGAGATGTTTTCCCCAGTTCAGGCTTGAACTGGACACAGGCTACTGTAATCTTGTCCACTCACTTCCCTCCCTCCGTTAAATCTCCCATCAAATACTACATCATACATACTATATATTATGTTTTGAACTGTCAACATGTTCAGGATTTTTTTATGATCGGACTGTGGTATCGTCGCCCCCAACTTCGCCACTTTTATCACAACTATGGCTCAACCATAAGGGTTTATCTTTGGGGATTTTTCTGTCATCTCGACCGGCAGCCGATACCAGCACCCGGTTTTCTCATCTTATGTCCACATAAGTGACTTCACTCTTCTGATGTTACTCGCGTACTGGTATGGCGGTCTATTCACATCATTTTCCAGGGTGTTTTTCCGCTTCTTTTTTCTGGTACTGATAGACGAAAATCAGGAGGATGGCAGTGAAGAGGGCTAAAAAGGGAACGATAAAGACACTCCGGGCTAAACTCATCCGTTCCGCCAGCGGTCCCAAAATCCAGGGAAAGAAGATCGATCCCATTGTTCCACTGGCCGCTAAGGTACCGATGACCATTCCGATGAGATCAGGAAAAAGATCACCTCCCAGGGCAATCAATCCGGGATACATGAAGGAGAGATTGAGACCGGCCAATCCGATCAAAAACATTTCCGGGTAGGTACTCTTGATCATAAAGAATAAACAGGTACCGACCACGTTTCCCAGCGAGGCGATGATCAGGAAAAGCGAAAGGGTTTTCGGTCTGATGATGTGGGAAAAAATGAGTCGTCCGACGACGATCATCATCCAGATTAGAGCGACACTGTAACTGGCAAAGGAAGCGGATAAACCGCGGACCCGGTTGAGAAAAACACCTGACCAGGAAGTCAGGCATCCTTCGGTCCCCACATAAATAAAGATGGTGGCGAATACCACCCAAAAAATCGGATGAGACCAGAGAGAGCCTGCCCGGGGACGGATATCAGACAATCGGGAAGCATAGAGGGCATGGATTCTATGGTACAACGAACGTCGAACAAACAAAAAAGGCCAGGGAATACAAAGCAAACCCATAAAAAGAAAAGCTAAATACCAGGGAGCAGATAACGCCAGCGCGGTCCCGATGATGAACGGTCCAGTGAAGGCTCCCAATCCAAAAAAAACATGGAGAAAGTTGAGGGCCCGGGAACGGTCATGGGGATACAACTCGGCGAAGAGAGAATCCAGTCCGGAATGGATCACCGCTCCGGCCATTCCGGAGATGAAAAGAAAGGTGAGAATAAGGGTGAAATTGGTATGCCAGAAAAAAACCATCAGCATACAGATGGCATTGATTATAGAAAAGATGGTGAGAAAGGAACGAGCCCGGGTCATACGCCAGGCAAAGGAAATGATGAGGGTTCCCACTAAAAAACCTGAGGAATTAAAAACCACCGGGAAACTGACCTGCGCCATTCGGAGATGAAATGTATGAGAAATAGGAACCAGGATTGACCCCAAGGATCCCAAGGTCATTCCTACGGAAAACATCCCGAGATAAGAGATGACATTGAACAGCATATTCGTCTTGGATGAAGGTGTGGTCATTCGTTTCTGCCCCTCTTTTCAACGTATTTTCAGGGTAGGTAGAACTCAAGCAAGCAGGTGTTTATCCAGTTCTTGTTCTCCGGGTTTGACCGAGCCTGGATGAATTTTCATGGTAAGCGAGATCCTTTTCCGATCCAGATCCACAGCCAGGACTGCCACCTGCACCTTCTGGTGGACTTTCACCACATTCGCGGGATTTTTCACATAACGATCTGAAAGCTCACTCACGTGTACCAGCCCATCCTGGTGAACACCAATATCGACGAATATTCCAAAAGCGGTGATATTGGTAACTATACCCGGAAGAATCATCCCCGCCTTTATATCTTCCATTTTTTCAATTCCATCAGCAAAGGAAATCACTTCCAATTGCTGACGGGGATCTCGACCGGGTTTGGCCAGTTCCTGCATGATATCATGTAACGTCGGAAGCCCAATCGTTTTGGTCACGTAACGGGAGAGGTCGATCTTCTTCC
>JAPLGF010000123.1 GCA_026390275.1 Candidatus Atribacteria bacterium | reverse complement strand
AGGAAAAACCTCATCTCGGCATTCGACCCTGCTGTAGCGGATTGCAGGTACAGGGCACCGCTAACTCCCCATCTAGCACGATTAGAGGCATATCTGGCGGAGAGGGTGGGATTTGAACCCACGAGACAAGTTCAACGCCTGCCTACTCGCTCTCCGGGCGAGCGCTTTCAACCACTCAGCCACCTCTCCGCAATGTGTGCTGAAGACTCCGGAAACATTATAGAGGGGCAACCCCTTTTTTACAAGACGAATAATTGGGAATTGGGGAACAGGGGAAGAGGGGGAAGGGTGAAAGGCACCCACCCCTGCGCCCCTCCGGGGAGGGGAATTTTGTGGTAGGAACCGCGTTCCGTTGCGAATGTTTCAATTTTCGGGGGGTTATTCTCCCGTTTTTCCCACACTTCGCAGGATCACCTTGTTCGGGAGACAGGCGATGAATCCCCCGTTATCGGGAATTTTTCCCATGTGGATGCAGATTTTGTCCTGGCAGGGCGAGTCCGTGACCCACACCTTTCCTTCCTGGATTTGAATGGTGGTCTTTCCCAATGGCCCATCCACCACCAGCGTTTCGCTCCTTCCCGGGGTGATCCACATTTCCTGCTCCCCATCCCGGGTCTTGATTTGAAGAGAATAAGAAGAGAAAGGCAGATGCCGGAAGAACAAAAAAACACCCACCACCGCAGCCACAGCGATGATGAGGTACCAGTCAAATTTCCGGAAAAGTTGTAGATTGGTAGATTTGTTGCTTTGTGGATTCGATACCATCAATGATTCTTCAAAGTCCCCTTCTTTTTAACTATTTATTGCTCACGATTTACTACTCACTGATTCTCAGAATCGGCCCAGTTCTCCGGCCATGAAGTGGTCGAGGACAACGGAGGCGGCGCCGAGAAGGCGGATGTCGTCACCCCACCGAGAGTAAAAGACGCGGGGTTGAACGTATTCCCGGTAGAGGAGGCGCTCCTCGATTCCCCGGCGAATAGGCTCTTCAATAAATTCTCTTGCTAAGGCGGCTTCTCCCCCGATAACGATGACTTCCGGGTCGTTGAAATTCAGGAGGTTCACGATACCGACCCCGATGTATTGACCGAGCTGCTTGAGGATGTTGAGGCAGGTGGGGTCTTCATTCCTGGCTCCTTCGATGACGTGATGGAAATGGAGCTCGGTGTGTTCCTCGGTTAAGAGGTGATGGAGGTAGGGACTTTCTCCGAACCAGGCAGCTTCTCGGGCTTTCTCCAGGATTTTCAGGGTACTGCAATACATCTCTAGACACCCCTGATTCCCACAGGTGCAGCGGGGTCCGAAGATATTCACGGTGGTGTGCCCGATCTCTCCGGCCTTTTTGTTGTATCCCTGGTAGATTTTTCCATCGATGAGGATCCCCGCTCCCACTCCCTCTCCGGCCATGAAATAAACCATGTTTTTTATTTCCTTGGCTTCTCCGTTCCAGGTCTCATAGAGGCAGGCAGCATCGGCATTGTTTGACATGAAGATGGGAAGATCGTATTCCAGGAGATGGGGACGTAAATCCAAAGTCTTGTTATTAAGAAAGATGGGGTGAGCGAGAATGGTACAAGTTTCTGCATCCACTGGTCCCGGGACGCTGATCCCGATCCCCAGGATGAGCCGGAGTGACTGTGTGGCATAATCCAGAACATGGATGAACTCTTTCTGGAGTTCCAGAAGTGCCAGATCGGTATTTTCCAATAAGCTATAAAATGAATCACGTCGAAAGAGAATGGAAGGAGCGAGATCGGTGAGAGCCACAGAAAAACCATGCCGGCTGAAGCTGATGGGAATGGTATAGAAGGCCCGATTGTTAAAAGAGAGAAGAATGGGTTTTCTCCCGGACTTGGTGTCCGATGTTCCCACCTCGTGGAGAAGGTTGGAGTTGATGAGCTCGTTCACGATATTGGTGATGGTGGGTTGCGTGAGGCCGGTGATCCGGGCCAGCTCAATCCGGGAGAGTAACCCTCTCTTCTTCACCAGACGGAGTACCAGGGCACGATTCTTCACCTTGACATCGGTGAGATTATCTCCTATCCTCTGCCTGCTCATTCCCTAGCCCCCCCCCATCCTCTTTGTTAATAATTTTATTTATATAATTATACCCTTCCACCACCATTCTTGAAAAGTTTTTCATGGATCAACGACTCTCCAACTCAACATTTTTTGGTTAAACGAAGATGGTAAAATTTTATGGTAAAATAGTAAAGTAATCATGTCAGGACAAAACCCTGGTACCATCAGAGGGAAGAAAATTGAATAAGGTTACTTTTTGTTTCTTGGTTCATTTCTTTAAACTATTCACTACTTACTACTCACGATTCACGGTATTTTCGGGGTAGATTCATGGAGGTTGGTATGGAAAGGAAGACTTCCTTTCGAGATCGTTTACGCTGGTTGTATCCCGGGATGCAGGTGAAGCGCTGGTTGCTTATTGCTATTCTGGGGGTTATCTTGATATCGATTGGGTTGAGTCTTATTCTCTCGACGCCTTATTTTAAAGGAACATACATTACCTGGAATCGCTTTGTATTCGGTTTCCTCAAAAGTTATGGGGTGGCGGTGGGATTTGGGATTTTCTGGTTAGCAGCGGGTACCTTTTTCATTATCTATGGCTTGCAGCGCATGAACCGTTCCATCATCAGCGCCATCATGCCCTCCACGGCCAACGAGGTGGCGAAGAAGATCTATATCAAGCGCCAGCTGGAACGGGGGCCGAACATTGTAGTTATCGGAGGAGGGCATGGGCTCCACACGCTTTTGCAGGGCATCAAGCAGTACACCTCCAACACCACGGCGGTGGTGACGGTTTTTGACGATGGGGGAAGTTCTGGGCGGCTTCGTAATGACATGGGGGTCCTCCCTCCCGGAGACATCCGTAATTGTCTCATTGCCCTGGCGGATGCGGAGCCATTAATGAGTGAGCTCTTCCAACACCGTTTCGACAATGATAGTGAGTTCAAGGGGCACAACTTTGGGAATATTTTTATCGCCGCCCTCACCCAGGTGACGGGGGATTTCCAAAAGGCAGTAGCGGAATCAAGCAAGGTCCTCGCCGTCCGGGGACGGGTTCTCCCCACCACCTTGCAAAACGTGGTCCTCAAGGCCGAGTGTGAAGACGGGACCATCATCTCTGGTGAATCAAAAGTCGGGTGCTGTGGGAAGAGAATCAATCGCATCTTTCTGGATCCTGATCGGGTCGTTTCCACCCCGGAAGTGTTAAAAGCCATCGAAGAAGCCGACCTTATCGTGTTAGGACCTGGAAGCCTTTACACCAGCGTTTTATGTAACCTGTCCGTAAGGGAAGTTCGGGATGCCGTCATGCGTTCCACCGTCCCCCTGGTCTTTGTCTGCAACATCACCACTCAGCCGGGAGAAACCGATCATTACGGCTTCTCTGACCACCTCGAGGCAATATTTAAATTCCTCCCTCCTGAACGACTGAACTATATCCTGGTCAATGGCGAAAGTCCCACCGATGAAGAACTCACGGAAATGTGTTCTCGAGGGGTAGAACCGGTTACCATCGAGAACATCAGTACCTACGACTCCATCAAGATCTTTGAAGCCTCTCTCCTCTCCCACGAGCAAACCTCCCGCCATGATTCGGAGAAACTGGCCCGTGCCCTCATCCGCATTCTGACCGACGAGAAACCGACCTGGAATTTTTACTTCACCCTTTACACCAACGAAGGTTTCAAAAATCTCAAGATCGTCCAGCTAGTCAATGACATGAAAGAGCGAAAAAAGGCGGGCAAGAGCGAGAAAGACAGCGAAAAGGGGTAGAATGTTGAGGGGAATTTGAGGTTCGCAAGCCAAGATGCTGCTCCTATCGGTGGACGTCTTCTCCGATTCCCCAATTCTCCGTCCTTTCAGTGTCCATCATCAGGTGGGAGAGGTGTCGGAGCGGAAATGAGTGCCGCGGGAGATGGGGTTGCGGAGAGCGGACTGGACGACAATGAGGGCGGTATCGACCATGTTTTCGAGTTCGAGGAGGGGTCCGGAGATACTGTACTGGTTTTTGAGGGTGAGGATTTCCTTTTTAAGTTGGGTGAGGACACCGGAGGCGTAGCAGAGGCCGGGCTTATTGCGAACCACGCCGGCGAAAGCCCACATGGTGTCTTTAATGATGTTGCGGAGACTCTCCAGGACAGTTTCGGGAGGGACGGTTCCGCAAGAGAATTCGTAAGGGAGGACCGGCGGGTTTTCCTTGGGAGTGGTCCGCTCGATGATGTCGTGGGCGGCACGATAGGAAAAAGTGAGGCTCTCCAGGAGGCTGGTGGAGGCGAGACGATTGGCGCCATGGGTACCGCTGCAGGCGACTTCGCCAATGGCGTAGAGGCGCTTGACATTGGTGCGTCCATAGGTGTCGGTGAGAATTCCTCCGCAGGCGAAGTGAGCTCCCGGGGCAACCGGGGTCGGTTCCCGGGTG
>JAPLGF010000310.1 GCA_026390275.1 Candidatus Atribacteria bacterium | reverse complement strand
CTTAATTATTGGTGTGACTGCTGCTTATGTTCTATCCCGTTTTCTTTTTAAAGGTCGAGAAAATCTTGAGTTCTGGGTATTATCCACCCGGATGATGCCCCGGTCGTGGTTCTCATCCCTTATTTTCTCTTTTTCCGAAGTCTGAACCTGATGGATACCAAGTTGGCGGTGGTACTCATGCACACGGTGATCGGCTTGCCACTGGTGATCTGGTTCATGCGAGGATATTTCATGGAAATCCCTGGAGCTCTGGAGGAAGCAGCCCTGGTGGATGGGTGTACTTACTGGAGCGCATTCACTCGTATCATTCTTCCTACCACCTTCACTGGTGTGGTGGCGGTGGGTATTCTCACTTTCCTTTTTTCCTGGAATGAATTTCTTATTTCGCTGATTCTCACCAGTTACAATTCTAAAACCGCTCCGGTAACCGTCTATAATTTTATTTCCTTCCAGGAAATTGCCTGGGGTCCTCTTACTGCCGCGGGAATCATCGTCTTGATCCCGGTCATTGTTTTTGTCATGTTGGTCCAGCGAGACTTGGTACGAGGGATGACGCTGGGGGCGGTGAAAGAGTAGTAAGGACAGTATAGTCAGTAATCAGTGAAGAGTAACACTGGTGAACAGAGTAATGTTACATGAGAAAAAAACTGATTTTTCCTTCCTCTGATGGTGCCAGGGACTGGCACGGTTGTCTATTCACCATTCACTTTTTTCATGATTGATGGAGGTTGATTTCATGACTTCGAAAGAAAGAATCAAACGAGTTTTTCAACATCAGGAAGTGGATCGGGTTCCTTTGTTTGAACTTACCGTGGCAAATCCAATATTATCGATGATTCTGGGGCGGAAAGTGGAGGGGATGCTCACTGGAGAATCAAAAATTGCATCTCTGCGGGCGAACAGAAAAGGACGGGATGCGCGCCTAAAACTTATCGAACGGAATATATCGGCAATGGTGGAAGCGTATAAAAAAATTGGTTTCGATATGCTATGGATTCGGCCGACCGAGTATCTGACTCCCGTCGAAATGGCCATGAATGATTTCATCACGCCCAACATGATTTTTGATGTCACCATTCAGGAGATAAACGAGAATACCTATAAGATCGTCGACGAGGAACACGGATTCTGGTCACTGGAACAGTTTACGCCGGAATCGAACACCTGTCCCACCATCGATGACGGGATTCATGAGAAGGGGATTGATGAACTCCGGCGGTATATCAGTGTTTTAGAAAAAAGAAGCACCGCTTTGAATCAATTCGTTCTCGATGGTTTGGAAGGGACCCGTTTGGCGATCGAGAAAGGAAAGACCGAGGACCTCTACATTTGTGGCTGTGCCGATATCGCCTTTCCCACCTTCTTTCCCTGGATTGCCACCTTCATGGAGATGATGCATTTTGAACCGGAGACAGTCCATCGGTATATGGAAGCAACCAACGAGGGGACCATGGAAATCCTCCGTGCCCAGTTGGCAATGGGAGTAGATGGTGTCATCGGGACCAATGATTGGTGTTACAAGACCGGTTCTCTGATGTCCCCCACGCACTTCCGGACCTTCCTCGCCCCCTACTTGAAACAGTTTGTTGATGAATGCCATAAGCACGGGGTGCCTTACATCAAACACCTGGATGGGAATACCATGCCGATTATCGATATTCTGGTCAATGAGGTTGGTATCGACGGACTCCACAGTATTGAACCCACCGCCGGGATGGATATTAACTGGGTGAAAAAGACCTATGGAGACAAAATCGTCCTTTTTGGAAATCTCGACTGTGGAAACACCCTGGTTTTAGGCAAAAAGGAAGACGTGGTCAAAGAGGTGAAGGAGATCATCTCCATCGCATCACCGGGTGGCGGACATGTATTCAGTACCAGCAACTGTATCCATAGTGCTGTGAATCCCGATAATTTTCAAATTATGCTCCAGACAGTGAAGGAGTACGGGACATACCCTATCAAGATCTGATTACACTGATATCACCCTTTTCGGAAAGAGGCCCGAGAGCGGGAGGTGGGCAACATCCAGGCGACGGCAGTTCAGCGAAGAAATTTTATGATTTATATGTTAGCTCCGAATCATCAACTATATCCTGAGAATTTTTGGAATTCATGGGATGGACTGGGTGGGTAATCCCGCTACGGTCATTCCTTCCCTCATTTTGATCGACGCCTGGTGTTGGACTCCGTTTATGTTGATGGTACTTTCCGCGGGCCTGTTGTCCCTTCCTCAGGATCCTTTTGAGGCAGCAGAAATCGATGGAGCCTCTTCTTACAAAAAACTCATCTATATCACCATTCCCCTCTTAAGGCCGTTAATATTTGTGGCATTACTTTTTCGGATCATTGATGCTTTCCGGACATTTGATATAATTTATGTGATTACCGGAGGTGGCCCCGGACATTATTCTGAAACCCTGAATATTCATACCTATCTCCAGGGATTCAATTTTATGCGGATTTCTTCAGCTTCCACTTTAGCCATAGTCATGTTGCTGATTCTCATTTTCATCTGCACTATTATTGTCAAGTTTTATAAGAGTTTGGAGCTATAAATAAAAAGAATGCGGAGGTGTCCCATGACTTTTGTTGAGTCCCTAGGAAACATCCCCAAAAAAATGAAAGCAGTTGTTGACTATGCACCGGGTGATTTTCGTTTAGAAGAAATCGATATACCGGAAATCGGTGCGGGAGAAGTCCTTATAAAGGTTGGGGGATGCGGAATCTGTGCGGGAGACGTTAAAACCTTCCACGGGGCGGCCCGGATCTGGGGTGGAAATGGACAGCCCGCGTACGTGAAGCCACCAGTGGTTCCTGGTCACGAATTCTATGGTCAGGTCGTGGCTCTGGGTGAGGGTGCTGGAACAAAATACGGTCTGAAGCTCTGTGATTGGGCGGTTTCTGAACAGATCGTCCCCTGTGGAAAATGCCGTTTTTGTCTTCGGGGGGAATACTGGATGTGTGAGGTCCACAATATTTATGGGTATCAGCGTCACGACGCGGATGGTGGATTTGCTGAATATATGCGACTTCCCGTGACTGCTCTCAACCATAAGCTTCCGGAAGGTTTTCCTCTTCCTTTAGCTGCCTATGTGGAACCACTGGCCTGCGGGATCCACGCTGTAGAACGGGCAGACGTTCAGCTCGATGATGTAGTGGTCATTGCTGGAATCGGTCCCCTGGGGTTTGGTATGCTCCAAACGGCACGGCTAAAAAACCCCAAACTTCTCATCGCTATCGATGTCAAGGAAAAGCGTCTCAACCTTGCCAAGAAGCTGGGAGCGGACCTGGTTATGAACCCCTTGAAGGAAGATGTGGTTGCACAAGTGAAGGAACTTACCGGTGGCTACGGCTGCGATGTCTACATTCAGGCCAGTGGACATCCTAAGGGCATTACCCAGGGTCTCTCCATGATCCGGAGGCTCGGCCGTTACGTGGAATTCAGCGTTTATAATGAACCCGCCTTAGTGGATTGGAGTATCATCGGAGATGTCAAAGAACTTGATGTCCGAGGTGCGCATCTCAGTCCCCATACCTATCCGACTGCTATCCGCTTCCTCATGGAAGGTAAAGTAAAAGCCGACGAAATTCTCACCCATAAGCTCCCCTTGGTGGAATTTGAAAAGGGAATGGCACTGGCGGAAAAGGGTGAAGAAGCTATCAAAGTCGTTTTGAATCCATAACAACTTTTTTTTTGAGATAAAAAAATCCCTGCGTTCCGTTTCCTGGAAGGCAGGGATTTTTTGGGTTCAGTTACTCTCAACCCTTCACCGAACCGCTGGTCAATCCTTTGATAAAGTACTTCTGTAAAAAACCAAAGACAATCATGGGGGGTAGAGCAGCGACCACAGAACCAGCAAAAAGCGGTCCCCACCGGGTCTGGTACTGTCCGATGAAGAAGGAAAGAAAAACCGGAACGGTTTGCTTGCTGGTGGACGTCAGATAGGAGAGGGAAAACATG
>JAPLGF010000060.1 GCA_026390275.1 Candidatus Atribacteria bacterium | reverse complement strand
ATTGCTCATTCTTTTATCGGTTTGAAAAACAGCATTCTGATAGCTACCCTAACGAGTGTTGGTATTACCCTAAGTGGTTTTGGTTTGGGTCTATTGGTTGGGATTGGAATGGGACTTCTCATGGCATATAGTAGGTCGTTTCTCGAAGCCGTTGGTCCGACCATGGAATTCACTCGACCGGTACCAGTCTTTGCAATGATACCACTTTTTATCCTCTGGTTTGGTATCGGTTTATGGCCTCAAGTATTGTTAGTTGCCCTCGGTGTTTCAGCAATCCTTGGAGTCACAACCTATGAGGCTATCCGAAATATGCCGATGGTTTATATTCGAGCTGCCACCAATCTCGGAGCGGATAAAAAAACTGTTTTTCGTACAGTAGTTACACCCTATATCTTCCCCCATCGCATTGTGGCTATTCGGGTGGCTGCCGCTGCTTCCTGGGGGCTGGATGTTGCAGCTGAGTTTATGGGTATTCAACAAGGCTTAGGTTTTAACATGATTGTTCAGCAAATCTATCTTAACACGGCTGGAATCATCGCGATCGTACTGGTTTATAGTGTGTTAGCAATCACCCTTGATCAAGCTATCCGAAAAATTGACCAAAAATTAACATTTTGGACAGAAAGAAGCAAATTATCGTTTGAAGGTGCTTGCAACATCAAATAATTATTATCCACGTTCATTGAATCTCGACGTTTCTTGGAAAAACGCCGGAGGATAAAACAGTGATTATCGATTCCCATCTCCATCTCAATCAAAAGAAGTGTTTTGACCTGGAAACCAATGAAAAATTAGGACTCAAAATACCTGAGGATACCCCTTTAGATGTTCTGGTCCAATGGCTTAAAGATGCTGGAGTATCGAAAGCAGTCGTCATGGGGCAGGATATGACTCGAATCTGGAAAACGACTTTTGGCGAAGAATACCTCCGGGAATCATATCTGAAATATCCAGACTTTTTGATACCACTCGCCAGCATTGAACCACTTGATGAATATAATCGGTTTAATGAAAAAAAATTTCTGTATTTTAAGAAGACGATAAACGAATACGGGTTTAGAGGAGTTCTCTTAACCCCACCCTATGGACATTACTGTTCAAATGATAAAACTGTTTATCCTTTTTATGAATTCGCACAGGAAAAGAGAGTGGTTATCCAATACCATCATTCAGCCCAAAGTGGTCCTGCTATTTTAGCTCCCACCCAATATGCCAGCCTGTATCTCTTGAACGATGTGATCATTGATTTCCCCCAGTTGAAGATTGTTATTGAACATATCGGGTATCCGTGGAGCGAGCATCTTTTTGTATTGATGGCAAATGATAAAAATCTCTGGACCGACCTGGCAATGACCTACTCTCGCCCGGTTTGGCTCACATGGAATTTGGTTCTTGCCAAAGAATACGGGGTTATTGACCGAGTTATGTATGCTTCTGATTATGTCGTTTTTGGGGATGGTTTATTCTCTGATCATCCCCAAAAAGATTTCCAAAAATGGATTTCATTTCTGAGGACAGGATTAAACGAAATCTGCGAGAAAAGTGGTTGGCCGCTCTTTTCTTCGGACGAGATTAATGGATTTCTTGGAAATAATGCAGCTAAACTTTATAATTTATAGCCATTCAATTCTATCCCCATTTTTTTAGAAATTATTACCGGGTGGGGGCAGAACAAGGAGGTGGAGAACAAAGAAAATTAAAGGAAATTTTAGATAAAATGAGTGTTTTTATATGTCAATATTTCTTACTGAGAATCAACCGTAAAACTTTTTAATAGGTTGTGCGTGAGGAGGGAAATTGTATGTTCCTTAGAAGGTTATTGTCCTCTATTTTGGTTTTTTCTCTCGTTCTGTTTATTTTGTCCGCTATGGCCTGGGGTGAAGAACAGACTCTGAAGAAGGTCAGAGTGGGGATTACACCATATGCTTTCTCCATGATGTTCCCAGTTATTCATGAAACCGGCATAGATCATGAGGTTGGGGTCGACTTTGATCTGGTTGATTTCCCCTCCAGTGCTAACACCTTCCAGATTCTAATTCGAGGGGACGTTGACATGTTGAATGAGGACATGTCGGTGCATATCGCCAAACTAAAAAATTCTCCCGAGGTGAGGACCTTCGGTACCAACAACCTGTTTAAGGGTTTTATCCTCATCGGTCGGAAGGGTAGCGATAAGTCTTATGAAGAAGTACTTGCTGATAAAGGAAATCCTGATGAAGCGAAGAAATTCATATTGAATAGTCTAAAGGGTCGAAAATTTGTTGCCGCTCCATTTTTTGCTGGTGTTATTTCAGATGCCTTACAACAAGTGGGTCTAAAGTTGGAAGACATTGAATACGTTCAATTTGCAGATGATCAAAAAGCCGCTTCTGCCTTTATCAGTGGGGTGGGAGATTTTTATTTAGGGAGCCTGCCTCAAGAAATTAAGATGCTCAGTATGCCGGATAAATTCATTAATATGGGAGGCAATACTGAGATCATGGGCCCGGCTTCGCTATTCTATGGTGGCATTTTAACAACTGAAAAATATTTAAAAGAAAATAATGATGTTATCCTCCGGGTCATGGCTGCTTTTTACCGGGGAGCAAAATATCTCCAGGATGCTGTAAAAAATAATGATGTTCATAACATTTACATTCAACTCATGAAGGAAGAATTGAACAAACGAACTGCCGGGACCATGCCGGATGAAGATATGTTCAACACTGAGAAAAAGTATGAAGAAATCTTCACTTATGAAAGGGCCTGGGAAGTATCTTTAAATCCTCAAAGCAAGCTCTATTGGAAAATTACCGGCGATTATCAGATGAAAGTTGAAGTCGGGCTTGGCCACCTGGATCAAGAATACGACTTAACCCACTATTTCTTGTGGGAAAAAACTTATGCCGATCTCACTCAGCGGAAAGACCTGATGGATTTCATCAATCAGCCTCTCACTCCGCTTTCACGGAAGAAATAATAGTACAAAACCACAATCAATGAATACGCCTTCATGTATTTTATAGGTCTCTTGGTGCATGAAGGCGTAATACAATCTTTTTTGGTTGTTTGTCTGTGAGGTACATGGTGGATACTATGAAAGAAGTATTTTAATTAATGCGGAGGCTCATAATGAATCCAGTTTTCCAAGAAATTTTTGGTCAAGTTCAAAATATCGAAATTATTGATACTCATGAACATTTACCGTATTCAGAAGAAGTTAGAATTCGGGAAAGTGATTTTTTAAAAGAGTATTTATCCCATTATTTGAAATCCGATCTGATTTCAGCAGGTTTAAGGGCAACTGAGTTCCACAAAATTGACGATCTGAGCATTCCCCTGATGGACCGGTGGGAAATAGTTAAACCTTACTGGGAATATACACGATACACCGGATATGGCCAGGCACTCGATTTATCGGTTAAGGCATTGTATGGAATAGATTCCATTTGTACATCGACCGTCGATGAGCTGAATCGATGCTTCTTGGCATCCCTTCGACCTGGTCACTATGAGTATGTCTTAAAAGAAAAATCAAAGATAAAGATCAGCCTGTTAGATAATAATTTATTTTATGGAAAAAATGCAAATCTTGATTGTGATCGGAATTATTTCCGGAGCGTTTTTCTTTTAGATGATTTTATATTATTAGATTCATGGGAAATCATACATTATGTGGAGCAGCAGACAGGAATTCGGATCTGTTCTTTTGATAACTGGTTGGAAGCTTGTGAAAGGATGTTCCATTACGCTCTCGATAAGGGAGCGGTGGCATTGAAAACGCATTTAGCATACCGACGATCACTTCGATTCGAGCGTTTTACCAAATCCGAAGCAGAAAGTGAATTCAATGAAATATTTACAATCAAGAACTATCCGGAATGGGAAAAACCAGTTTACCGTCTGGGGAAAAAATTTCAGGATTATATGATGCATTTTATTCTCGGACAGGCAAACCGGAGCCATCTCACATTCCAGGTTCACACCGGAATTCAAGAAGGAAATGGGAATCAAATCGCCAACAGTAATCCTGAGTTGCTTAATAATTTATTTTTGGAATATCCGGATATTAATTTTGATATTTTCCATATTGGCTATCCTTACCAGCAGGTGGTTTCAGTACTGGCTAAGAATTTTCCCAATGTTTTCATTGATATGTGCTGGGCTCACATCGTCTCCCCGGTAGCGAGTATCAACGCCTTATCTGAATGGTTGGAAGCAGTCCCGTATAACAAAATTAGCGCCTTTGGCGGCGATTATCTTTTTGTTGATGGAGTCTTTGGAGCTCAGCTCCTTGCCCGAATCAATGTCTGCAAAGTTCTGGCTCAGAAAGTTGAAACTGGCCTTTTCGACATCGACCGGGCGATAACGGTTGCCCGGATGTTGTTTTATGAAAATCCATGGAAGTTATTTAATCTCGGGATCACTTTTTAAATGAATTTATATGTTTTTAATAATATAAAAAAGGAGACCTGAAATATGATTATTGATTCCCATATGCATTTAATTCGAAAGAAAAATTTTGATAAGGTTACTTATGAGAGATTAGGAATGAAAGTTCCCGAGGATACACCGCTAGATCAACTTGTGGGGTGGATGAAAGAGGCCGGGGTCAAAAAAGCCGTGGCCATGGGTCAGGATATGACCAGAATATGGAAAACCACGTTCGGTGAAGAGTATTTGCTGGAAGCGTATAAAAGATATCCTGACTTTTTTATACCCCTGGCCAGTGTTGAACCTATCGACGAGGCAAACCGTTTTCATAAGGCCAATTTTGAATACTTCCAAAAAGCAGTAAATGAATATGGTTTTAGAGGGGTCTTGATGACCCCTCCCTATGGACAGTTTCATTCGAATGATAAAACTGTTTACCCGTTTTATGAATTCGCACAGGAAAAGGGAGTGGTGGTCCAGTTCCATCATTCCGCGCAAATGGGTCCAGCAATACTAGCTCCCACCAAATATGCCTCAATGTTCAACCTCAATGACATCATCATCGATTTCCCAAACCTTACTTTCATTGTTGAACATTTAGGTTATCCCTGGAGTGAACATCTTTTTGTTCTTATGACCAACGATAAAAATCTCTGGACTGATCTTGCTATGACTTACGAAAGACAGATTTGGGTTACATGGAATTTAGTTCTTGCGAAACAATACGGGGTTTTAGATCGAGTGATGTATGCATCCGACTATGTGGCGTACAGTTATGACCTCTATTCAGCCAACCCAGCTAATGATTTCAAACGGTGGATTAACTTTGTAAAAACTGGTATCAATGAAATTTGTAAGAGTTGTGGTTGGCCTCTCTTTACCCAGGAAGAAATTGATGGATTTCTGTGGAAGAACGCAGCTCGTCTCTACCATATCTCGGTAGAAAATTGATTATGAAGGAATATTTTTATAAAAGGAGGTGGTTCATTACTTCGATCTATAAAGGCAAACAGTAAAACAATAATATTAATGGCTGTAAAGAAATGTATTTAATATTTTGAATGATATTGAAAAATTATTTTGGGGGGAAATACTATGAAATTGAATAAGACGTCAGTATTAATGATGCTAATCGTTTCCATACTAATTTTAACCACATTTACAGTGGGAGCAGAAGAACAAAAGGAACTCAAAAAAGTACGTATTGGAGTTCCTCCTTATTCCATGTATATGATCTTTTTTGCCGCACATAGCTTGGGTATCGATAAAGAGTTTGGACTGGATTTTGATATTAAAGAATTTACAGCCACTCTTCCAGCTGTTCAAGCTATGATACATGGTGATATTGATATATCGGGTAATTGTATCGCTGAGCATCTTGTGGCCCTGAAGGGTGCTCCACAAATTAAGAACTTTTCCACTGTAGGATTTTTTAAAGGGTTTATTTTTGTAGGTAGAAAAGATAAGACGAAACCTTTTTCCGAACTTTTGAAAGAAATGGATCAGAGTAAGGCAAAAGAGTTCCAATTAAATGAATTCAAAGGTAAAGAGTTTGCAATAATACCACAGAGAAAACCTTTGATTTTGGATGCAATAGCTCAGGTGGGGTTAAAAGCCGAGGATATTAAATTTCTCCAATTTGCAGACGATCAAAAAGCCGCCACTGCTTTTATCAAAGGTTCCGGTGATTTCTACATCGGAAGTCTACCGCAGGAGCAGAGACTTTTGAAAATGTCTGATCAATTTGTTAATGTTGGAGGGTCAGAAATACTAGGACCTGGTGGATTATGGTATGATACGATGGTTTCCACCGATAAATTTATAAAAGATGAGCGTGAGACGGCACTCAGAACAATCGCAACCTTATACCGGGCCATTAAGTTGTTTAATGAGCAGCCAATGAAAATAGCAGTTCAAGCGGCAAAAGCGTTGAGCAGAATGACAGGAGGAGATTTCCCAGTCGACCAATATATTGAATTCCAAACCGTCTACGATGATTTTCTATCAATTGACGAAGCAAAAGATGGTTTCTATAACAATCAAAGTCCATTATATTGGAAGCTTCCAGTCGAGTACTACATGAAAATGGCTCTTGAACAAGGAGATCTCGATAAACCAATATCTTCAGAAGAATATTACGGAGAATCTGAAAAACTATTTAATGAATTACTTTCCAGAAAGGACTTGGTTGATCTTATTAATGCACCATTTAAATAAAGAGAAATTATTATTTGGTTGAGAAAAAACACGGAACCATTTTGCTCAGGTTCCGTGTTTTTTCTTTTTGCCAATAATGGACTTGACTTTGACCATCCAGGTTACAGATGAGAGTTGATGGAGCCAGAGTACCTTGATTTTCAGGTCTCATTTCCTGATCTCCACCCCGAACGATGAGTCGACGAAATACGCATCCTGGCACTATTGTAAACCCATCATAGATCATAACTTGATAACTTGGTGCCAGGCACCGTTAAGTTACGCTCACCTTAATCGAGAGGGGGGAGTGTCTCGGATGGGGTGGGCGTGGGTAATGGAGAGGGGGAGGGAAAAGGTGGGATGGTGGAAAGGGGAGTAGGGGTAATAATAGTGGGACTGGGAAGTGTTATGTTGAACTCAACGTCGGTGACAAGGGCAGTGAGCCACTCCTGGACTTGGGTATAGAACTCGAGTGGGACAATGATCACCTGGGTGAACTCCGGATGCCCGTAGGTGACGAGGAAGCTCACGTAATTTTTCCCGTCGCTTTCCTGGAAACTCCCCACCATGGTGTAGACTTCCATGGTTCCGAAAACACCGTGGGATTGAAAGACGACTGGCTGTCCCTGGAGCAATCCCTGCTTTTTCTTGAGGTCTTCGAAAAACAGGTTCATCGTTTGGGGAAGGTCACTGACCAGGAGATATAGCTTGCCACCGTGGGGAGTATCATATTCCACAATGTTGGGCCACTCTCTCCCTTTGGTTATCCCGGCGGGGATACGAACCGTAAATCGTCCTTGAGGATCTCGGAACTCATTCACCTGGGGGAGAGGAGTGGGTGAAACCGAGGGTGGGAAGGTGGGTGTTGGTTGGAAAGTCATGTGTCTACTCATGGCATCTTCCAGGAGTTGCAGGGTATAAGTATCCTGTAATGCTGGATTCTCCCGGGCAATATCCAGGAGATTCATCCCCGTTGCGGTCTTCCAGGTGGTGTTCGATCCGTATTCGAGCAAGACTTTGATGATCTGGGGATTCTTGGTTTTTTGAATGGCGATAGAGAGGGGCGTGTCTCCATTTGGTACCGAAGCGTTCACGTCTGCTCCAGCGTCAAGGAGAGCTTTCAGGACTTTTGGGTTTCGGTTTCCAAAGGCTGCGGCATACAAGAGTGCGGTCATGCCATTCTTATCAGGGGCATCGACTTTTGCTCCGAGTTCGATGAGGGTGGAAATGATCTTCGGATTTTGATTATACGCCGCAGCCCGCATGAGTGAGGTCGTGTTATATTCCTTGTCGCCGGCATTCACATCCGCTCCCGCACGGATCAAAGCAGTGATGATACCAGGAATCTGACAATTTGTTGCCGCAAGCATGAGGGGGGTACAATCATATTTGTCACGGGCATTGATATCTGCCCCACCTTCGATGAGAGTCTGAACGACTTCGGGGTTGGGGTTGAAAGACGAGGCGACATGAAGAGTGGTTAACATTTTTTCTTTATCTTTATCATTGATATTTGCTCCTATCCGTAAGAGAACTCTTATCACCTCCGGGTTGAGGTTATATTCTGCAGCAGTCATAATTGGGGTATAGTCAGCGGAATCTCTGTTATTAATGTCTCCCCCCCGTTCAAAAAAAGCTTGTATTTCCCGGGGAGTCCCCGAAGTACACACATCGTAGATCTCCGAGCCCAGGGCAGGGACACTAAATACCAGGGTACTTATTATTAATACCAGGATGAAAAACATCCGCATTCAGGTTCATCCTCCATTACACCTCGAAAAAATGTAAACCATGAACAGACGCCACGTGACAGGTACAAGGGTGGTGATCTGGTTACTGGCTGATTTTTTCCAGCGTTTGTATGATTTCCTTATTTTCTTGGAGTTTCTTGTTTTCCCGGGCGTAGTCAAGAGCCTTCTTCCCGTTTTTATCAATGATTTTTGCATCGGCTCCGGCGGCAAGAAAGATTTTGATGAGTGAGGGATTATCACTATGTTCCGCAATATATACCAGGGGAGTCTTTCCATCATTATCGCTCTGGTTGATATCCGAACCGGCATCAAGGAGAAGGCGAATGATTTCTTCCTGGGCGTTTTGTGGATTCGTGTAAGCTATGGCGAGCAAAGGTGTTCTACCCGAATTACTTTTTCTGTGAACATCAACTCCTGCTTCCAATAAGAGTCGTATGACTTTCGGATCAGTGGTACTACTGGTTACGGCTTCATGAAGTGAATTCTCCCCATAATCATTTCTGGCATTGACATCAGCACCGGCTTGAAGAAGAAATTGAACGCAATTAAAATCCTGATCGGAGAAATGTATCAAAGGGGTTTCTCCGTCTTTATCTTGTGCATTCACATCCACGCCGGCTTCGACGAAGATTTTTACTTTTTCTAGTTGATTTTTTCCGTAGATCATATGGAGCGGAGTTCGATCGAATTCATCCCGGGCTTCGACGTCGGCCCCGGCCTGGAGCAGAACTCGCAGGACTTCGGAATTTTCGTTATCCGAAGCGGCAAACATGAGGGGGGTTTTTCTCGTCTCCACGTCTCCGGAATTCACCAACGAGCCAGCTTGGATGAGGAGTCGTACTACTTCAGGGCTATTGGATTGCGCGGCGTACATGAGAGGGGTCATTCCCGTTTCGTAAACATCATCCCAGTTATACCTGGTATCCCGGGCATAAACATCGGCTCCGGCCTGGAGGAGAACTTTGATTACTTCCGGATTTTTATTCTCCTCCGCGGCGTACATGAGTGGTGTTCTCCAGTCACTCTCGTTTCGAATATTGACATCGGCTCCGGCCTGGATGGCTTTTTGGATCTCTTCTGGGTTCCCCTTAGCGCACAATTCGAGAAAATCCACAGCATATGTCCCGGGGCTGAACAAAATAACACATATTACAACCCAAAGAAACAGACGTATCAGGCGAAACACGACAGCATGATTTCTCATAGTAACCCTACACTGAAAATAATGTTGAGTCGTAGAATCGGCAATAATTCCCCTCTGTTCCCCCATATCCCCCTCGCCCCCACCCCTGGGTGCTCTTCATAAGCATTTCTTACGGGTTCACTCTCAACAATTCCAGGTTTTCCTCATCTTCGTTTAAAGAATAACCTTTAGCTGACCACCATCAACATAATAATTCGAGCCGATGCAAAAATCAGCTCGAGATGAACAGAGAAAAACATAAAAGTTGGCGAGTTCCTCCGGGGAGGCGAAACGACCCAGGGGATTATTCTCTTTTGCAACCTGATCCAGGTACTCTTCCCAGGAGATATTCTTTTCGGGAGAAAGAATTTTAGCGGTTTTAACCCAATCGGGAGTGAGAATTAAACCAGGACTGATACTATTCACCCGGATATGGTGAGTGATCAGCTCGTTTGCCAGACACTTGGAAAGCATGACCAGGGCGATTTTTGTCACATTGTAAATTGGTTCGTACCACATGGGCTGAGTGGCAGCAATGGAAGCGGAATTGATGATGACCCCACCATTTTTTTTCATGAGAGGAACGATCGTCTTGGCGGTTCGGATGGCAGCCATCACATGGAGATCCCAGTAGTAATACCATTTTTCATCAGGAGCGTCCATAATTTTTTCTGAACTTCCGGTTCCCGCATTATTGATGAGAATATCAACTTTTTCGAAATGTTCCGCGATGACAGCGGCAAAATGATCAATGTCTGGAGCTTTTGAAACATCCGCTTTTACTCCAATTACCTTGACGCCGTATTCCTTTTCAATATCACGGGTCACCGCTTGGAGTCTTTCCTCGTCTCTGGCACAAATTGCCAGGTGTACACCTTCCTGGGCAAGTGCTTTTGCCACAGCGAGACCAATCCCAACGCTTCCACCGGTAATGACAGCAATTTTATTCTTAAGGTCTAAATTCATTCTTACACCCCTTTTTTACATCACTGATGTATCAATAATCTTATAAACCACTCTTGGGTTCATCTTTATCGACGTAAAATATTTTTATCGAAAAGCACTCCCCATATCTATCCCTTCAAAATTTCTCTAACTGCAGTGATGATATTCTCTTCATTGGGAATGGAGGCATCTTCCAGTTTTTTGTTATAGGGAATGGGAGTACTGAGTCCACATAATCTTTTCAATGGAGCATCAAGATAATCAAACATATCCTCGGCCACCAATGCCGCCAGTTCTGCGGCAAAACTACAAGGGGAAGCTGCTTCTTGAACGATGAGGAGAAAATGGGTCTTTTGGATGGACTGATAGATGGTTTCTTTATCCAGTGGGACTAAAGTTCGGGGGTCAATCACTTCCGGGTATATCCCTTCTTTTTCCAAGAACGGCAGGGCTTTAAGCACTTTTTGAACCATAAATGACGTGGCAACAATGGTCAGGTCCTTTCCTTCTTTTTTAACCACCGCTTTTCCTAGAGGAATGGTGTATTCTTCTTCCGGGACCTCTTCTTTTAAACCGTAAAGGAGTTTATGTTCGATGAAAATCACCGGGTTTTCATCGCGGATGGCGGATAAAAGAAGGCCTTTTGCATCATATGGAGAGGAAGGCATCACCACTTTGAGTCCCGGGACATGGACAAAAAAGGCTTCCAGAGATTGACAATGTTGTGCTGCTTCTCCCGATCCGGCTCCTCCCTGTGTTCGCAGGACCATGGGAACTTTTACTTTACCACCTGTCATATACCGCATTTTGGCCGCCTGATTGATGATCTGATCCATGGCCATGGTCGTAAAATCAACATACATGATTTCCGCCACCGGTCGGAGCCCCAGCATTGCTGCACCGACAGCGGCTCCAGTGATAGCTGCTTCTGAAATGGGGGTACTCCTGACCCGTTTGCAGCCGAATTCATCTAAAAATCCCTTGGTGACCCCAAAGACATTTCCTAAAACCCCGATATCCTCACCCAGGAGAATGACCCTTGGATCTTTTTTCATTTCAGAATATAAAGCCTGTCGTAAAGCCTCGGCATAGGTTAAAGAAGCCATTGTATTCTCACCTGCCTCTTCTTCAAAATTTAAACCAAAACATAATGTAAAACGTCTTTTGGATCGGGTTCAGGACTGTTTTTGGCAAATGATTCTGCCTGTTTGATCTCTTCATCAACCTTTTGTTCGATTGCGTAAAGTTCCTTTTCATAGGAGGGGTCGAGGTGAATGAGGTTCTTTTTCAAATACGCGATGGGACATTTCTTTTTCCATTCTTCAATTTCAGTGCGTTGCCGGTAAATTTGCGGATCGGCGACCCAATGACCTTCGGTTCGATACGTTTTACATTCTAAAAAAACTGGGCCCTCTCCGGTTAAAACCATTTCCCGGGCCTTCCTGGCCTCTTCATAAACCTGCAGAACATCATTGCCATCCACCACTTTATTTTTCATTCCGTAGGCGTCTGCCCGGTGAGCCAGGTCTTCCAGGGCCACGGCATTGACAACACAGGTCGATATGGCATACAGATTGTTTTCACAGATAAAGATAATGGGGAGTTTCCAGACAGATGCCAGGTTTAACGCTTCGTGAAAAGCACCGGTACTGGTCGCGCCATCTCCAAAGAAACAGGCCACCACTTTTTTTGTATTTTTATAATCTAAAGCGAGGGCAGCCCCAACCGCTATCGGAATACCTCCTCCGACAATCCCGTTGGCCCCTAAAACTCCTAAATCCAGGTCGGCGATATGCATGGACCCGCCACGACCTTTACAGTATCCATTTTCTTTCCCCAATAATTCTGCTAACATGATGCGGGGATCTCCGTTCATGGCCAGGCAGTGACCATGTCCGCGGTGGGTACTACTGACATAATCCCCTTTCTCCAGAGCGCTGCATACTCCTACTGCTACGGCCTCTTCTCCGATATAGGTATGTAATGCTCCCCGGTTTATGCCCTCCCAGTACAACTGAATGGCTTTTTGTTCAAATTTCCGGATGAGATACATTTTCCGATACATATTAAACATCAGTTCTCGGTTCAAAGAATCCACCAAGGTTAACCCCCTTTTTTAAAAACCGATTCAGCCCCCCTCCCCCCAGTTGAAACCAGTGGGAAGAGGGGGGCTGTTCTTATTTCTTTCCTGGGAAAATATATCAGAACCATGATTTTACCCACCAATGCAAACGTTTAAGGAAGAGGATATCATGATGTCGGCGAGCTTTTTCAAATACTCAGTGGTCGGGAGTTCAGTTTTTTCCAGCTGATAACTTTCACCGATCTGTTTATACTTTGTCATCCCGATTCGATGATAGGGAAGTAAATGAACTTTTTGAATATGGTTGAGAGGTTGGAGGAATCGGGCGATCTGGGTGATATTCTCCCGATCATCAGTATAACCTGGTATGACCGGGATTCGGACATGGATGGGAATACTTTTCTCACTGCACCGAATGAGATTTTGCAGGATGATTTCATTATCGACCCCCAGTACCAGCTGGTGTTTAACAGGGTCAAAGATCTTGAGGTCAAAAAGAAGAAAATCCAGAGAATCGAGGACTTTTTCAAAGGCTGGCCATTCTACATATCCGGTGGTTTCAATCGCGGTATGGATCCCCTTTTTCTTGAAAGCAGTGAGGAGCTGAAAGAGGAACTCTGGTTGGTAGAATGGCTCGCCTCCGGATATAGTGACCCCTCCTCCGGAATTGGTATAAAAGAGTTGATCACGAAGGGCAATTTGCATTACTTCATTGACCGTCATGGTCTTTCCGTGTATCCGGAGAGCTCCGGAAGGACACTCCTGGGCACAGAGCTCACAAACTGTACAACTATTCCGGTTATAATGCATTCCCTTTTTATCGAAATAGATTGCCCCAGAAGGGCAGATGTCAGCGCATTGTTTACATCCGATACATTTGCTGGCATGGTAACCTATCAGCGGCAATGGATTTTTTGACTCCGGATTGCAGCACCAGGGACAGGTTAAAAAACAACCCTTCAAGAAGACCATGGTCCGGATTCCCGGCCCATCGTGGACGGAATACCTCTGTATCTCAGACACCAACCCCTCTGTTTTGTTCGTGACGTTATTTACTCGAACATTGGTGGAGTCGATCATACCAGTAAGTTTTCTGTCCGTTCGATGATGTCATTCTGAATCAAAAGATCAAGATCAACAAAATAGGCGCTGTATCCAGCGACCCGGATGAGCAGGTCTTTGTATTTTTCCGGATTCTTTTGGGCATCACGTAATTTTTGTGCCGATATGACATTGATTTGCAATTCCATTCCATCCATATCAAAGTAAGTGCGAATCAAATCGATCAGTTTTTCCAGATTTTCGTCGTTCTCAAATACGATCGGGCTGAATTTCAAATTGAGAATTGCCCCACCTGATTCATAGATATGCTCTAACTTGGAAGCCGAAAGGACCACCGCTGTCGGTCCGTTTAAATCGGTGAAATGAGTCGGGGATTCCGTGTCTGCCAGGGGGCTAAAAGCCTTCCGTCCATCAGGCATGGCGCTGATGATCATTCCGAAGGGAACGTTGGCGGCAGTGGAAGCCGTGGCGTGATGGAAGCTCCCTCCGATTGGTCCTCTTCCGAACCGGGTATTGTGATACTTGGAGACTTCTTTGAGGAGAACCGAGAAGGCCCGTCGGGCAATGGAATCAACATACTCATCGTCGTTTCCGTACTTGGGGACTTTATTGATGAGTATCTGTCGGACTTTTTCCCCTTCCATCCCTTCGAAATTGGTGTCCAGGTATTTTTTTAGGTCGGCACCGGTGAGCTTACTCTCCTCAAAAACCAGCTTTTTAATCGCAGCCAGGGAGTTGGCGACATTAGCAATACCACCGGTTTGACCTCCGGTGTAATCGTAAATCGCTCCGCCCTCTTTGATTTCCTTTCCTCTTTCCATGCAATCGGAAACCAGGCAGCTGATGAGTGGAATGGGAAGATACCTCTCCCAGATCATATCCTGGATGTTGTCGCGGATGACATGCTGGCGAACAAAATATTTGACCTGTTTTTCGTAGGCCTGGAAGACATCTTCAAAAGAAGTGAAAGTTGCCAGGTCACCATCACCCGGGCACAGCTGGATACCGGTTCGCGGGTCTTTTCCATTGTTCAACGCCAGTTCCAGGCATTTGGGCAGGTTAAAGAGACAGGCACCATACCGTCCCCCCCACTTTCCCTGAACACTCGGTTCCACGCATCCGACCATGCAATAACTTCTGGCGTCTTCAATATTAACTCCCCGGTTGATCAGGGCTGGAATGATGACTTCGTCGTTGAAGAGACTGGGCATCCCCAATCCCTGTTTGATAAGTTCGACACAGCGGCGGAGATACTCTCGTGGTGAACGGTGGTGAACCCGGGCAGTGAATGTAGGTTGGAAGAGTTTGAGCGATTCCGTGACGTCGAGGCAGAGATAGGTCAGTTCATTACAGGCATCATCACCATCAGGTGTTTGACCACCAATGGTGAGGTTCTGAAACATAGGGTATCCGGCATTCAAACGGGTCTGGGACCAGCACCGAAGTTTGGTGAGCGAGGAGAGCTTGATCCAGAACATCTGCATTAATTCGTATATTTGATCATCAGTAAATATTCCCGATTGAATATCTTTTTGATAAAAAGGGTACATGAATTGATCAAACCGCCCGATAGTCACAGAATGTCCGTTGGCATCGATCTGAATGGCTAATTGAACAAACCAGATAGATTGCAATGCCTCATAAAAGGTTCGGGCTGGGTTTTCAGGGACACGGGAACATATTTCGGCAATCCGTTCGAGTTCCATCTTTCGGACGACATTATTCTCTTTTTCTGCCTTTTTTCGAGCCAGTTCGGCAGATCGATGGGCAAAGTGAATGACAGCTCGTGCGGCGATGACAACTGATTCATAGAAATACTTTTTTTTCAGATCATCGGGATTGGCAATATCTAAAAAGGAAAGTTTTTCCTCGGCATCATGAATAATGCTTCCCAGACCGAAGTTGATGAGCTTGGGATAATCAACTGCCAGATGACCATCACTGTTTTCCAGGTTCCATTCGTTATCGATGACCCACACATAGTTTTGTCCGGACAATTTATTCTCTTCCGGCCACATCGCCATATTAAGTTCCTTAATGGTTCTTCCCTTCCAGAAGGGAATGATCTGGGCCAGTTTTTCCCTGCTGGATTCATCGATATCAAAGGGGTCCCCAGATCGTCTATTAAACTCGGTCATCTCTTTTTCTAAGAAACTCACTTCGAATTCAGGGAAAACTGGGGCAGCGCGTAATTTGCTGGAATGATTACCTACCAGTAATTCTCCGGGAACAATGTAAATTGACATCTCGCTAAGAATTTTCTCCAGTGCTTTGGCCCGTAGAATTCCCGCTGGATTGTTTCCAAGTTCCCGATAGGCCTGAGTTACAATCAATGCCCTTTCTGGACAGATCTCCGGTTTTGTGCCCACCACTAATTCCCGTAAGTCTTGGATTCGCTGACTGGTATTTCTCTTCATGTGGTTATTCACTCCTTCCCGTAATCATCCCTTGATTGCTCCCAGGGTCATTCCTTTTACATAACTTCTTTGGAACAGAATATACAGTAGCATAACCGGCACCATACTGGTGGACAGGGTGGAAAAAACCAACGGCCATTCGGTGTAATAACGTCGAGAAAAAGTGGCTACCTCAAGTGGAATGGTATACAAGGATGATGCTTGCAATATGGTGAGTGCAATGATGAATTCGTTCCAGATAATGGAACCCTGGAAGATCATGACTCCCGAAACCGCAGGGCCGGAAAGCGGCATAACGATTTGTACTAGATACCGAAAATCAGAACACCCATCGATTCGTGCCGCATCCCTTAATTCAACCGGGATTTCTTTAAAAAATTCTGTTAAGACCAAAGTGGAAAACGGGATTCCGATGGCGGCATAGGGGAGAATCACTCCAAAATGGTTGTTGAGAAGTCCGTAATTTTTAAGGGAAATGAACAATGGAACCACCAGGGTTTCTAATGGTATCATGAGAGAAGCTAAGATAATAAAGTAAAATGTTTTTTTTCCTTTAAAAATCCAATTAGAAAAACTGAAAGCAGCTAAAATTGAACATATAAGGATGATCCCAGTGGCAATTCCGGTGACGATCAAACTGTTCTGGTAGGCACGACTTAAATTGGCCATGTCCCATGCCCGGATAAAATTGGTTAAGGAGAACTCAGTAAAAAAAGACCAGGTTTT
>JAPLGF010000275.1 GCA_026390275.1 Candidatus Atribacteria bacterium | reverse complement strand
GATTCCTTGAGGATAATCATTGTAAGAAAGAGGTGAATGTCTTTTCCAACTCAACATCTCAAAAAATTTCAAACTATTTACGACTCACGATTCACGATTCACGGTCTTTTCTGGGGTGTCCTTCCCAATTCCACAATTCCACATTTTTACCCAACTCCACATTTTTACCCGATTCACGATTCACGGTTCTTACCAACTCAACATCATTTTCAGGGTAGAACGAATTCTGAACCGACATATTAAACGGATGACGCATGAAGAACCAGAAATTCAGTATTTTCAATCAGGTGGGTGAAGTGGATGTTCGAATCACTGGGAAAGCTTTCTGATTTGGCAAAGAAAGAAGAAGAGGTTCTCTCCTTTTGGCGGGAACGGAAAATTTTCCTCCAGACTCTGCAATTGAGAAAAAACAGTCCCCGGTTTATTTTTTATGAAGGACCTCCGACAACCAACGGGTATCCCCATGCTGGTCATATCATCGGACGGAGCATTAAAGACCTTATCCCGCGGTATAAAACGATGTGTGGGTATTATGTTCCCCGTAAAGCCGGGTGGGATACCCATGGGCTCCCAGTGGAACTGGAAGTGGAAAAGGGATTAGGTTTTTCCGGGAAACAAGACATTGAAAATTATGGGATTGATCGTTTCAACGAAAAATGTAAGGAAAGTATAGGGAAATACATCAAGGAATGGGAAAAAATAACCGAACGTATGGGGATCTGGATCGACCTGGATCATCCCTATATCACCTGTTCGGATGACTATATCGAAACCCTCTGGTGGATTCTCAAGAATCTGTGGGAGAGAGATCTTCTCTATCAAGGGTATAAAGTCCTTCCTTATTGTTCTCGTTGTGGAACCTCCCTTTCCAGCCACGAGGTGGCACAGGGGTATCGCGACGTGGAAGATTTTTCCGTTTATATCCTTTTTCGCGTTACCGATCAACCCCATACTTTCTTCCTGGTCTGGACCACCACCCCCTGGACCCTGGTGGCCAATGTCGCTTTAGCGGTAGGGGAAGAGCTTCCCTATGTGGAAATCGAAGAGAAGTCCACGGGAAGACGTTTTGTTCTCAACCGGGAACGACTTCCCCATCTTTTTGCGGAGGATCAATATATTCTGATCCGTGAAATGGTGGGGGCAGACCTGGTGGGGATATCCTATCAACCCCTGATGGATTTCCTTCATGCCGAAAACGGGTATCGAGTCTATGCGGCCGATTTTGTCTCCACGGAAGAAGGGACAGGTATTGTCCACATTGCCCCCGCTTTTGGTGAGGACGATATGCGTCTGGCTCAATGGAATGCCCTGTCTATTCTCCAACCGGTGAAGCCAGATGGGACTTATGTCGATGACGTTATTCCCTGGAAAGGGATGTGGGTTAAAGATGCCGATCCTTTGATCATCGATTTCTTGAAAAAGTCGGGAAAATTATTTAAAAAAGAAACCTGCCGGCATGCCTATCCGTTCTGCTGGCGCTGCGATACTCCTCTCTTATATTATGCCAAGAGAAGCTGGTTCATTAAAACCACCGCGGTGAAGGATCTCCTTCTTGCCAACAATCAGCGGATCCACTGGCATCCTGAACACATACAGAACGGACGTTTCGGTAATTTTCTGGAAAATGTGGTGGATTGGGCTCTCAGCCGGGAACGGTACTGGGGAACTCCTTTAAATATCTGGATCTGTGAAAGCTGTGGGTTCCGGGAAGCCATTGGTTCTAAGAAGGAATTGAACGAACGTTCCCGGGAAAAATTAGCTGATATCGAGCTTCATCGACCTTATGTTGACCAGATCACCCTGGTGTGTCCGGAATGCGGTGGAATCATGAAGCGGGTTCCGGAGGTCCTGGACTGCTGGTTTGATTCCGGAGCCATGTTCGTTGCCCAGAATCATTATCCATTTGAAAATAAAGAAACACTGGATGATACTTTTCCGGCGGATTTTATCTGTGAAGCCATTGATCAAACCCGGGGTTGGTTTTACAGTCTTCATGTTTTGGCGAGCATTCTTTTCCAAAGTGGGGCTTTTCGCGATTGCTTGGTCACCGAGTTGGGACTGGACGAAAAGGGTCGAAAGATGAGCAAGCACGTCGGGAATGTGATCAACCCCTGGGAGCTGGTTTCCGCCTATGGGGCAGACGTTCTCCGCTGGTACGTGTATTCGGTTTCGCCTCCCTGGGTTCCCAAGCGGTTTGGAAAACAATCCCTGGGGGAAGTGTACAGTAAGTTTTTTACTACTCTCTGGAATACAGTGAATTTCTTTGTCCTCTA
>JAPLGF010000044.1 GCA_026390275.1 Candidatus Atribacteria bacterium | reverse complement strand
CAATGCCGGGATCTTTTATGAATTAGATGCTATTGCTGCTGTTGCCATCGGTGGTACCTCCATGTCTGGTGGTTCCGGGACGATTTACGGAACAGTTATAGGGGCAATTATACTTGGGGTGATCAACAATATGCTTAATATGTTGGGGGTTTCTCCGTACCTCCAAGGAGCAGTGAAAGGTCTGGTGATAATTGCTGCTGTTTTAATGCAGTATAAGGAAAAGTGATGTTCATTGGGTGGAAAAAATTTCCACTAATTGAACAAATAGAAAGAAGGAGGAATGAAATGAAAAAATACCTGAAGTATGTTGGTTTTATGGTGCTTGTTTTAAGCATTGTACTTGCCGGTTCACTGGTATTTGCCGCACCTAAACAACTAACAATTGGGGTCTCAATTCCAACTGCTGATCATGGATGGACTGGTGGAGTGGTTTGGTGGGCAAAGCAAGCGATCCAGGATTGGGAAAAGAAAGATGGGAATGTTAAATTTTTCCTGGTAACAGCAGACTCACCAGCGAAACAAGTTGCTGACGTCGAAGACCTGATGTCCAAAGGTATTGATGCGCTGGTCATTCTTCCTTATGACTCTGCTCCACTAACCCCAGTAGTGGAAGAAGTGCATGACAAAGGGATTTATACCGTCGTGTGCGATCGGGGTCTGGTCAAGGATGTCCATGATATTTTGGTAGTTGGAGATAATCCCGGGGTAGGACGGGTGAGTGCTGCCTGGATGGCAAAAGCCATGGGAAACAAGGGGGACCTGGTTATCCTGGAGGGTGTTCCCTGTGTGGCCAATACGGAGAGAGTTGAAGGATTCAAGGAAGTCATGAAGAAGTTTCCTGATATAAAGATTCTCGACTCCCAGCCGGCATACTGGCAGACCCAAAAAGGTCTGGAAGTCATGGAAAACTACCTCCAGAAATACCAGTCCATTGACGCAGTATGGGCTGGTGATGATGACGTTCTGAAGGGAGTTCTGCAAGCTTATAAGGAATCGGGCAGAAAAGAGATCAAGATCTTCTTAGGCTGTGGTGGAGCAAAAGAAATTGTCAAGATGATCATCGATGGGAACGAACTGGTTCGTTCAGATGTCACGTTTACTCCCTCCGAAATCGCCACCTCCATCAGCCTTGCCGTTATGGGACTCCGCGGGGAATCTCTCAATGGTTTCTACCAGATGAAACCCCCCAGCAAAATTGTGTTGGCTTCCGAATTGATTACTCCAGAAAATGCCAAGAATTACTATTTTCCTGATTCGGTATACTAAGTAAGAGAGAGCTTTTTTATCCCAGGTCCAAGAGATTTCCGCTATATACCTTTTGGACCTGGGACATTAAGAAGAATGTGATTTTTTCATGACGTAAAATACCATAGCCATACCATATGGCATACTGACGATAGAGGGTAATTTTCTCACCGATTTCCTCCAAAAATATTTGGACCTCGGGGCTAGTTGTTTGCATACTTTTTCTGGAGAGCTGCAATCCGTATGCAAATTCAATGGTGGCGGCTCCCGTACCATAACCGATATCCAGGATTTGGGGGTACGGAGGAAGAGAGGGAATGGAAAGAAAAGTTTTTTTCGTAGTACACGGAGACCCCGGCCCCCTGTCGGGAAAGCCCTTCATGGATTTCGAAAAAAAGATCGTGAAATGGTAATATCATGTTCTTCGATTGAGTTTCCGACATGGAATCGCTCCCCCTCCCCCAAGAAAAAATATACCAATAAAAAGTAATTATGCCAGTTCTTTGTGCCATTATAGAGAAGAAAGAATGAAATTGTCACACAACAGAGAATTTTTATTGCGATGAAAATGTACCATCTGATGAAATTCTTGGGTTAAAAAATTAATGAAAACAGTTGCCTGCTCCGAAATTCGTGAAAGTTCAATGCTTGAAAAATATTAAGCGGTAGGTGATGATAGGCGAGTGGTGTTAGGAGGGTTCGTAGATTTGAGGGTTTTGAATTAAAAAGTGTTTTACCGTTCATCGGGTATTTCAAATCCATTGCAGGGGGTTCTTTCCATGACTGGCAGAGAACGGTTAATTACCACGTTCCAGGGGAAAAGAGCGGATCGTATACCGGTTTCCCCGTTTATCTACTGCAACAATATCTACGAGATGTTTCAGTATAAACCAGATATCGATCATAACCTGAATCCGAATGATTTTGATTTGGTGGAAAAATTCGTAGCCTATCACGATTACTTCGGATTCGATGTTCTTTTTTCGTTAGGTCTTCTATGGGATTCCTACATTCCGGGGTCGGCAGAAAACTGGGAGGTCACCATTACTTGTGAGGGTGATGAGGATTCTCGGATCCGGACGACAACCGTGAACACTCCTGAAGGAAAACTTCGCCAGGTGATGCGGTTCAACCGAAGTTCACAGTACCTCATTGTGCTGGCCGTCGAGAAGTACATCATTGAGGACAGAAGGGACTTCGAAATTTTCACGAAGTATACGCCACCTGCTCGATTCATCGATTGCGAAATGATGCGCCGGGCCGGGAAAGTGGTAGGAGATAAGGGTCTGGTGAACGTAGCTACCCATGGAGCGTTCAATACTCTGAACCAGTTCCGGAAGTTAGAGCAGATGATGATGGATCCGATTATAGATGAGGGATTTTATCGGGCGATGATGGATTTTTTCTTAGGATGGAATATGAATCACCTGCGGGAAGTCATTTCTGCTGGTTCTGATTCGATCGAGCTCGGGGGGAATCTCGCTACCAGTGGAGTGGGTCCACAATTTTTCCAGGATTATGTCATGGAATATGAAAACAGATTAGCCAGGGAAATTCACCAGGCCGGAGCATTCGTGGTCTATCATAACTGTGGTGATGCTCAGAAAATCATGCATCTCTATAATGATCTTGATATCGACGTCTGGGGTTATGTGACCACCCCTCCCTTCGGGGATGTGAATTTGGACGATGCCCTGCGGATTATCCGGCCCAATATGGCGTTACGGGGGAATACCGATCAGGTGGAATTCCTGCGCCAGGCCAACCCAAAAGAAAGAAAGGAGAAAGTTAAATGGCTCATCGATAAGGTGAAGTCCCGCGGGAACTGGATCTTGTGTACCAGTGACTTCTTTTTTGATGGAACACCTTATGAGAACATCCAGGCTTTTGCCGATGCTGGCTTGGAATACGGAAAGTATTAATCTGGGGGAAGGGCGAAAAAATGGAAACAGCTGTGTATGAAAGCTTTTATCACTATAACCGAAATTACGGGTGCCGGGTTCATGAGGTGACTTGGAATGGTTTTCAGACCCTGGTTGTTGAGAATGAGAGAGTACGGGTTTCCATTTTGGTTGAAAAGGGAACGGATATTGTTGAACTCCTGTATAAGCCGATGGATATTGATTTTATGTGGAAGAGTCCCTTAGAGGTTGATGCGGAAACGTACCGGAACCCGATTACCAGGAGTATGGATGCCGGGAATTTTCTCGATGCCTACGAGGGGGGTTGGCAGGAACTCCTCCCCACCATTACCTCTCCTACCAATTACCAGGACATGGGTCTGGGATTCCATGGAGAAATGATCTTTCTTCCCTGGAAATATTCGATATTAGAGGATTCCCCATATGAAGTAAAGATAAGATTTCAGGTACGGATGAAGCGAGCTCCTCTCTTTGTTACCAAAGACCTGACTCTTCGTTCCGGGAAATCCGTCCTGGAATTTGAAGAAACCATTCGGAACGACATCATCCCACTTATGGGGTTCCTTTTTTGGATGGAAATTGTGTGATTGATGTTCCAGCAGGAGTGACGGGGCAAGTCTACCAGAGTGATTTTTCTGGGAATTGTATTTTTGATCTCAATAAGGAATTTACCTGGCCTTTGATCGAAGATAAACAAGGTCGTACCGTTGATTTGAGCCAGGTGATGACCCCGGATAAAAAAATCGCCTATAACATCTATCTCAAGAACTTACAGGAGGGGTTGTACGGAATCACCAATCTCAAGAAGAAAGTGGGGATCGGCTTCCGATGGGACGTGAATATTTTCAAGTATCTCCTCATGTGGTCGGTGTACCGGGGTTATTATCACTTTCCGTTTTATGGAAGGACCTACAACCTGGCTCTGGAACTCTACTCCGCCATCCCTGACAATCTCGATGAAGTCATTCGTCTCCACCGGGAACTGTCTTTAATGCCAGGGGAAGAACTCAAGACCCGCTTCTTTACCACCATCTACGAATCTGGGCAGAGAATCCAAGGATTCGATGACGAATACCAGCCAATTTCTCGGAAGAGCTGAGGGGAATGGTTGCCTTTATATTTTCATCCCTATGATGGTGTCAGCGCTATCAGGCTGTCTACCCTTTCTCATTATACTAAAGTGAAACTTTGAACCCACCATAAATAAAAGATTTCCGAAAGAGAATGGGAGATGAATTCATTCTATTAATGCAGGAATAGATATAAAAAAAGAACGAGGTGCGTTTTCTCATCATTTCCCGTTATAATACTGTTGTAATGGGAGGGGGAAAATGAGTGAAAAAAACCACAGTTGGTAGTTACTCCGGAAAACGCCTGATCATCTTCCAAAAAAGTTGTCTGTTCCTGTGAATTCCTTTTTTCCTCCTCTCAACGGGGTATTTTCCGTTCTTCACGGAATAAAACAAATTATTTAATATTGAGAAAGGAAGGTGAAAGTTATGAACGGTAATGACCGGGCATCCCAGGCAGAAAGAGCGGCCCACTGGCTCACGGAGACATTGGAGGACCTTAATCGTCAGGCGGGTTCTTATGGGGAAATGGTTCGCTCCCTGGATGGTGCCAAGACCAGCCTTCTTACCCTGGTGGGAACCACCAGTCAAACCATCACCACTCTGGAGCAACACATTTCCACCCTGGAAAGCCTGAAAAGTGGGGAATTCGTGGAACGGGTGAACACCTTAGCGGAAAATTTGTCTGGTGCTCAAGGTATTTTTGACAACGCTTTGAATCGTATTGTTTCCTTCACCGGTGAGTATACTAACACCCATCGAGCGTTGCAGGAGACATCTCAGTCCTTTGTTGAAGAGGGGAAAAAGCTCTATACTGAGGTGAAAACCCTGGTCGATTCCCTTTCCCAGGAGAGTGAGAAAGCCCTGGCGAAACTGGGTGAAAAATGGTCAGGAGATATTGAAACACTGGACAATTCCTTCCGTTCCGCAAATTATAATTTCAGCACTCTCTTCCATTCCTTCGAGGAAAAATTAGCCACCATTCAAAGCCTGCTTGATCAACTCACTCCCATGGCCCGCACGGTAGCTGATGATCTCACCGCGAACCTGGAACGGACGATGTCTGATTTAAATGGACGATTGACCACTGACCAGGAAAACCTGCTCGCCATTCACAACGAGGACAATCGTACCCTACTTTCCACCTTTACCGATGGGATTCGAACCACTGGTGAGGCCCTCTCTGTCCAGATGGCCGAAACCATCCAGAAAACCCGGGAAGAGTGGGAAGCCCTCTTTGCCACTCGTACCGAAGAGATCAAAAACATCTTTTCCATCCTGCAGAATACCCTCGAGGGGATGGAAAAAAACCTGCGAGAAGAGAATGAAAAAAATATTCAGGGAAACGAAAATCTACGGAGTGATTTGACCAGAGCGGTTGAAACTATTGGACAGGCCCATCAAACAATTACCTCGTCCTTGG
>JAPLGF010000028.1 GCA_026390275.1 Candidatus Atribacteria bacterium | reverse complement strand
TTCCGATGAAGATCGCAAAGTCAGCATATGGGCGTAGTACTTGGAGTGATAGGGTGTGGTCGTTCGGTTCCGCCTCCCTTATGGGATTGTGTTTCATTTCATATAAAATTATCCAATAGACTATGAGCATTCCATAAAGATAATTTCATTTCATATCTGGTTTCACTCAAACAATATATTATAAATCGTCTGAAATGTAAAAAATATTGCAGAAAAAAAATGAGATTACCACGACCGGGAAGAAGCGATGCGGTGGAGAGTAGAAGAGGCTTCCAGCCTCTTGGTTTTAAAAAACAAGCGGCAAGATGCCGCTTCTACTCTTCATTTTGAAAAAAGATGGGTAGAAGAGGCTTCCAGCCTCTTGATTTTAAGAAGAATGACAACATGAAAGGAATCGGATGACGCTTATAGATGTCACCTTTATAAATTTCCACTAAATCGGGGGAGGGAACTCCAGGGATTTGATTTTCCGAGAGAGTAGGGGATGTTCGTAAGCATTGTGGACTCAAAAAAAATGGTGCGCGATGCTGGATTCGAACCAGCGACTTCCACCGTGTGAGGATGGCACTCTACCGCTGAGTTAATCGCGCAAGGTGGTGCCGAAGGGGGGATTTGAACCCCCACGAGCGTTTAACTCACTGGAACCTGAATCCAGCGCGTCTGCCATGTTCCGCCACTTCGGCAAAATGCAAAAATAAAATATCCTATTTGAGCCCGCTTGTCAAGGAAGTGGGAAAGCTATCCCCGAAATTCGTCTGTGTATTATTTTGATTTCATTTAAAAAACAAGGTACAATTTACAGATAGATATCCCTGCCGGTGCCGGCGCCAGCAAGGGATGAAAATTGAATAGGGTTATTTTTTGTTTCTTGGTTCATTTCTTTAAACTATTCACGACTCACGACTCACGACTCACGATTCACGATTCACGATTCACGGTTTTTACCAGTTCCACAGTTCCACAGTTCCACAATTCCACATCTTTACCCGACTCACGGTCTTTTCCGGGTAGAAGAATGGGGGACAATCATGAATTCATCCGAGGATCACATTCTTCAATTTGTGCACGTTACCAAAAGATTTCCCGGGGTGCTGGCACTGGATGATGTGAGTTTTTCGGTCTTGAAGGGGGTAGTCCATGCTCTGGTCGGGGAAAATGGGGCCGGGAAGTCCACACTGATCAAGATTATCACCGGGGTGTACCAGAAAACATCGGGAGAGATTCTGTACCAGGGGAAACCGGTCGCTTTCATGAATCCGCATAATGCCCTGAAGAATGGGATTGCTGCTATTTATCAGGAACTCAACCTGATTCCCGCTCTGACCGTGGCTGAGAATATTTTCATGGGGCATCATTTTCGGACAGAACGGAATTTTATTGATTGGAAAAAGATATGGGATGAATCGCAGAAGTTCATCGATTTTTTGGAAGTGGATGTGGATATTCATGCTAAGGTAAACACCCTGGGAGTAGCGAAGAAGCAGGTGGTAGAGATCGCAAAAGCCTTATCACTCAACGCCCAGGTCCTCATCATGGATGAGCCCACCGCCGCTCTGGCTCAAAAGGAGATTAAAACCCTTTTTCGGATCATCAGATTTCTCAGAGAAAAAGGGGTGACCATTCTCTATATCTCTCATCATCTCGAAGAAATATTCGAGATTTCTGACCGGGTGACGGTTCTCCGGGACGGAAAACAGGTGATTACCACCGATACGAAGGATTTGACCATTGAGGATCTCATTCGGATGATGGTGGGGAGAAACCTGGTGGAGAAATTTCCCCGGGAGCCGCATGAGGCACAGGAGGAAGTGTTGCGGGTGGAGGGATTCAACCGGAAAGATATTCTCCATCATATCAGCTTCAGGGTGAAGAAGGGCGAGATTGTTGGTATCGCCGGGATGGTCGGCTCGGGGATACTTCTCCTTTCGGTGATGAATAACTTAGGATTGCCGCTCCTCCCGAAGATTTCTCACCGGGGTTTTGTAGACGATTCCGAACTCACCCGGGTTTCTAACGAAATGGTGAAAGTGATGAATATTAAAACTCCCTCTTTGAGCCAGCAGGTGATGTACCTTTCCGGAGGAAACCAGCAAAAAGTGGTTCTGGGAAAATGGTTTGCCCGGAAATGTGATATCTATCTTTTTGATGAACCCACCCGGGGTGTCGATGTGGGAGCGAAGGTGGAAATTTATCATCTCATGAATAAGCTCATCGAAAATGGGGCATCCATCGTGATGGTTTCCTCAGAACTCCTGGAAATACTGGGAATGAGCGATCGAATCATCGTGATGAAAGAGGGGAGAATAACCGGTGAACTGAGCCGGGACCGAGCAAAACAGGAGGAAGTTTTACGGCTGGCTATTGGAGGGAACAATCTAAATGAACTCTCTCGCTGAAACCAAAGATACCGGTTTAGTC
>JAPLGF010000215.1 GCA_026390275.1 Candidatus Atribacteria bacterium | reverse complement strand
AGCGTACCATATTCAATAAGTTCCGGTTTCTGATATTCCTTCTTCTCCGGGGTATTCATCCTCTTCACCTCCGGTGATTCACATCATTACCATTTTATGTTTACTACTATCACTGTCCTTCTGATGGTTCATCTCCGGTATTGTCCTTCAGCGTACCATATTCAATAAGTTCCGGTTTCTGATATTCTTTCTTCTCAGGGGTATTCATCCTCTTCACCTCCGGTGATTCACATATTTTAGGAGCTTATTTTTCCAAATGCAAGAAAGAAATACAGTTCCCTTCATTTTTTTCGAAGCTATTCCAATTTTTGTTCATCAATTCCTTTTTCCCTTGACCGGAAGCAGCAAACACGTTTAAATATTCTCTATGAAACGAATCCTCGAGAAGAACAAAGAAGCGGTCTGGCATACCATCGGCGGTGAGTTGGTGCTCCTCAATCCCATCAGTGGTTATTTCTTCGGGCTCAATCCGGTGGCCGGCGCCTTCTGGTCCCTGGTTGACGGGAAGAAATCCATGGAAGATATTCTCGATATTTTATTTAAGGAGTACGATGTTCGGCTCGATGTTCTCACCCGCGATATCGAAGAAATCACTCAAAAGATGGAGAAAAACGGGCTCCTCATTCTTAAAACAGAGGCTGAGAATGAATCCGAGTGAAGAAGGACATCCGGTGCTGTCTATCAAGGTGTTTTTTCTTCTCATTTTCTATTCCTTCTGGTTGAAAGTCCTGTCATTTCCCGCTCTTGTTGAAAAAACAGAGAGGTTCAGGAACAGGTCAGTTGACTCTCATCTTCCACCCGATACCGTTCTTCTCATCCTGGAAAATATATGGAGAGAATGTACCTTTATCCTGTGCACCCTTCTTCGATCCCCAAAGCCGTGTCTGCGCCGGTCTCTGGTACTCTATCACTGGTGCTGTATGAATGGTATTGATGCCCAGTTGGTGATTGGGGTGAAAAAAGTGAGTTCCCGTCCCGTGAGTCATGCCTGGATTATACTTCAGGGTCATCCCCTTCACGAGGACGAAGGGGAATTGTCCTCGTATACCCCTTTTCTGACCGTTCCTTCCGGGAGGGGTGATCAGAATGCGGGATGAGTTTTTCACCCGTACTTATCGGATCCACACCGCGATTGTTAAGATTTGTACCAATTCGCTCCCCTGGTTAGAGAGAGTGGATGAAGGTATGCTCCTCCCGGAGGATAATTCCCGGTCACTGGCCGACATCAAACTCTCCCTCCTGGTTAAGGATCCGGAAGCGATCCAGAAAGACATCCCTCTTCCGGACAGTCGGTTTCAACAGGATGAATATGACCTTCTTCTGGATCACCCGGTCCATGTGACGATTTACCGCAATGAACATGAGACCTGGTCCCTACTGGGCGATCTGGGAATCATCTGGAAAGACTATCGGCGAGGTCAAGGGATGGGAATTCGTTATCAGGATCAAATGCTGGATCCGGTGTATGAGCAGATTCTTTTCCTCCAGGGTCCCCTGGCGAAGCTTCTCTTCAAGAAACAAATGTGTAAAATCCATGCTTCCGGGGTGGTGGTTTCCGGGAGAGGCATCATATTTTCCGGATTGTCTGGTAAGGGGAAGTCGACTGCTGCCTACGCACTCTTGCGTCGAAAACATCGAGTTCTGTCCGATGAATCAATCCTGGTCTTTCGAAATGGGCAACAGTATTCCGGTCTTTCCATCTCTGATGTCATCAAGATTCAATCTGAGGCCGCCCGGCTCTTTTTCCCCGAACTCATCGATTCCCCCTCCTGCCACAAGGTGGGCGAGGAGTGGTATCTCCACCTGAATTCTTTGCCTGGTTTACCATATCAGCATTCGGCACCAGTATCCGTTCTGGCGATCCTGGAAAAAACTGGGGAATCCGGGAGTTATGCAGAAAAAATTTCTCCTCATCGGGTGATGAATGATTTTCTCCCCATCACCTTAGACCCCTATGAACCGGTTTCGATCATGAAAGAACGGTTTACTTTTTTGATGTCTTTTCTCAATTCCGTTCAGTGTTACCTGGTTCATTTTGGTACCGATATGGATCAGTTTGGTCAAACTATCGAGCGCATGGGAGAGGGGTAAGACTTGAGTCAATCACTCCTGAAGAGGATGTTCCGACGGATTCGCCGGGCATGGTGGAAGCCTCGCATTCTAAAACGCCAGGTGACCAGCGGAACCTCTCCACCCAGGCAATGCAGGATATGGCAGTTAAGTGGAAAACCAGTCGTTTATTCCATTTCCGAAACGGACCTGCCGGGGCGTGGCACGCAAACAGGTCTTCCGGTGATTGTCCATTATTTTGACATTCTGTGGAACCAGGTATTGGCCCAGTATTTTACTCCCGAGCAGCACATTTTTATAAAAATCAACCTCAATACTGCCGATCCCTATCCAGCATCCACCGACATCCAGTTCCTTTCCTTTCTGGTTGATTTTTTGTGGACGAGAGGATGTCATAAGATTTCAGTGGGAGATTGCACATCCATCGGGTCGCTCCCTACCCGAAGAGTGGGTCGGAAGCTGGGAATCGAAAAAGCCCTTCAGGGAAAAGCCCGGGTGGTCTATTTAGATGAAGAACTCTGGGTGAAGATTCCCGTGAAAGGTCAGTACCTGAAGGAGGTAACCGTTGCCCGCCCACCACTGGAAGCGGACAGGATCATTTCCGTGGTGAACCTCAAAACCCATTTCCAGGCGGGCTTTTCCCTGGGAATGAAAGCTGGGGTCGGTTTCCTCCATCCTTTGGAACGGTATGACCTGCACAAAAAAAACCTCCCGGAGAAGATCGCCGAGATCAACCTGGCCATCTCTCCGGATCTCACCATCGTAGATGGGCGAAAAGCCATGATCACCGGGGGTCCTTCTCAGGGGAGGGTGGAGCAAGGGTATGGTGTGCTGGTGGGAACCAATCTTTTAGCAGTCGAGGTGGAAGGGTATCGGCAATTGTATGAGCTGAAGAAAGCTTTCTCCTGTCTGGATCATTTTCCGGAGGATCCCTTTCAAATGACTCAGCTCCGGTATGGACGGGATATCGGTATCGGTGGAATGCCATGGAACGGATATGAAGTGGTGGAGATCAGGTGAGGTTGATCAGATGAGGGTCCTCCTCATTTACCCTTTGACCAGACAGAAAAAACCTCCCCAGACCCACTGGATCCCCCTGGGCCTTTCTTTTATCGCCTCTTCCTTGAGAAAGGGGGGGCATACTCCGGCCATTTTTGATCGCCATGCCAGGCAAGCCGGCATCGGAATCGATAAGGAACGAATGAATGCCGCGATGATGGAGGGCATCAACCAGTTTCATCCTGACCTCATCGGATTCAATACCGTGAGTCCTTTAATCTATGACACCAGCGAATGTATCGACCTGATCAAGAAAAAGTACCCGGCGGTTCCCCTGATTGCCGGTGGGCACCATGCTTCGGCTCTGCCTGCCCTTACTCTGGAGAAAATTCCTGGCTTGAGGGGAGTGATCGTGGGAGAAGGGGAGCGGGCCCTTACCAGACTGGCAGATGGTGATCAACCACCCCAGATTCCCGGGGTATGGTGGAAAAACGATCAGGGAAATCTTTCCCACTCCGATCCGGAACAAATTCTGGATCTTGATTCCCTTCCCTTTCCGGCCTTTGACCTTCTGGATATGTCCTTCTATACCCGTCCCACCCTGGAAACCATCCGGGATCATTTGCTCACCACCGTGAGTATCCTTACTTCCCGGGGATGTCCCTATCATTGTTCGTTCTGTTCCGAGCATATCACCTATGGTCGGGGAGTGAGGTATCACAGTCCGGAGTATGTGCGGGAATGGATCCAGAAGCTCTATCAAGACTATCGCATGGAAGGGGTCTACTTTCATGATAATGATTTTTTAATCGATGAAGAGAGGGCTCGTGCCATCTGCCATGAAATGATTCACTCCGGACTGGCTCAGAAAATCAAGTGGGCGATTCAAACGCGGGCCAGCCGGATCCAGCGGGATCTCCTCCCGATTTTGAAAGAAGCGGGTTGTATTTCCATCGAAATCGGGATTGAATCTTTCCAGCAGAACGAGCTGGATCAGATCGATAAGCACACCCTGGTTCAAACCAATCGTCAGGCAATTGCCTTTTGCCGGGAGTCCGGGATATCGGTACATGCTTATTTACTCTCTGGATTTTCGGGAGAAACCCTCTCTGATTGGAATGAGAAACTGAAATGGATCAAAACTGTCAAACCGAACTCGTTTCAGATTTCACCCCTGACGATTTTTCCATCCACTTCTCGGTACCAGCAACATGGCCATCGTTTTTTTGAAACGAACCAGTGGGACGAGAAGAGCGTGGTTTCCTTTTTTGCTCCCTATCAACTTTCTCTCATCTCTCCTTCCGAGCGCAAGAGGTGGATAAGAAAGCAATATATACCATATGCCCGATGGCACCGCCTTGTTAACCTCCTCCAGGTGAATCCTCCCGGTAAATCTCTCCCTCTGGTGGTCAGGATGACCCTGGGCTTTATCAGGCGACATCTCCCATCACCACGGGGGGCCGGTACCAAAGAGGGGAGAGCATGAAGCGTTCCCCGGAAGAGTTGTTTCTTCTGGAATTTGTGAAATGCTGTTTCGGGAATGGGGATTTCCCAACGCTCGAGCAACATCTTTCTCAAACCAGCTGGGAGAATATCCTGCCAGTGATTACCGCTCATGAGCTCCAGGCTTTGGTCTATTCCAGGTTGAAAGAAGGAATACTTCCGGTGAAACCACCCATTGAGGTTCTCTCCCACCTTCGATCCTACACCACCCAGATTTCCATGCACAACCTGATCGGTGAAAGTGAAGGGAGCCGGGTCATTTCCCGATTGCAGGAGAAGGAGATTTTCTTTCTCCTCTTAAAGGGGGTTCCCCTGATGGAGATGATTTATGGACAAAGCTGGATGCGACCTGCTTCCGATGTGGATATTCTGATCCACCCCGCTGATTATTCACGGGTGGAAAGTCTTCTCTTGAAAGACGGTTTTGTCCATGTTGTTCCGGAAGGATTTCAAGATCGGACAGAGGATTTTTTAATAATCCAGAAAGATTTCGGTGAAATGCATTTTTTCAAACCGACATCGTCTCTTCTCTTTAACCTCGATGTTCACTGGAGAGTATCCGGGTTGTCCACTCAATCACCATTGCTGACCCTCTTTCCGATCGACACCTATCCCTGGCTCACCAATCCCGGGCGGGGTCGCTTCGGTCGGCTTTCGGTCCCGCGCTTGAATAACGAAATGCTGTTTTTCCACTTAGTTTTTCACTTCGCTCTCCACCACCACCTGCGAGGTCTGAGGACCTTCCTCGATCTCTGCTCCTTCTGCTCTCAATACGGTGAAAGCCTGGATGGGGATTTTCTGAGACACGTCGTTCCGGAGGAGAATTGCCGAAAAATCGTCACCCTGGTTCTCATGTTCGTCCGGAAATATACCGGAAAAGACCTCACTCTCCACTTTCTCCCCCCATCACCTCCGCCACTGCATCTCCTTCCCGGCGAGAAGAGATGGTATGCGCAACAGCTCCTGGTCCAGGAAAATACCGTCATGAGATATCTGACCCTTTTTCTCTACCCGGTGAAATGGAGGGATAAATGGATCATCGTCAAATACTGCCTCTTCCATCCCGATTCCCTCCCTCGCCGCTGGAAACACCTTCCCACCCGCGGTTTCTCCCCAATAACTTATCCCTTTTTCATCCTCTCCCACCTTCTTCGCGAAAAAAAGAAGAAAAAATCGGGGGACAAATAAAGAGTCCTTCCCAATTCCACATTCTTTCCCGGGGTGTCTTCCCAATTCCACAATTCCACAATTCCACAATTCCACAATTTTACACGATTCACTTCTCACGGTCCTTACACCATACCACCACCGGCGTTTCGGTGATGTGAACGGGCCAGAGGGTCACGTTTCCTTCCGGAAACTCCTTCTGTAAGGTCTTTTGGAGTTCCTGGACTGCTTCTTTATCTTTTGCCAGGAGTTCCATGAACCCGCCTCCCCCCGCACCGCAGAGTTTTCCCCCATACATGAAGGGAGAGCAGATTTCGAAGATCCGATCGATGAGAAGGTTGGTGCACCCGGGGTCCATCTGTTTGTTCGTCTCCCAGTGCCGGGTCATGAGGGTACCCAGGGTCTCTAAGTCACCTTTGAGAAGAGCCTCTTTCATTTCTATGGCCAGGTTTTTAATTTCATGAAGCGAATGGACCACGGTGGGTTCGGCAAGGATATAGCCACTCATCATGTCCCGGAGGATGCCTTTTGCCAGTCGTTTTTGACCGGTATAGAGAATGACAAATTGTTCATCCATTTTTCTCTTGCTGTCGGGGCCGAGGACCACTGGTTCATGTTCTGGGAATTGGGGAAGGCCGGGTTGAGTCGTAATGAGCTTCACTCCCGGTACGATTCCCCCTACCTGGTCCTGCCATCCGCCTCCGGTGGTGAGTTTCTGTTCCAGGGCCAGGACCTGTTCGAAGAGCATCTTCTCTTCCCATGGTCTTCCCAAAAGGGTCGAGAGGCAGATGAGCATGGCCGCGGCCAGGATACTGCTGATTCCCAATCCAGATCCCTTGGGAATACTCACCCGGGTGGAGAGTTCCAGCCCTCCCGATCTTCCCAGGAAGTGGGAAAGGGATGGAGTTTCTTTTTCCGGGATAAAACCGCTGAAAATCACCGCGGCTTTATGGAGCGCCAGGGGGTCAGCCGGATTCTTGAAATCCAGGAGCTCGGCAAGAGAGGATATTTTTTTTTCTAAGTTGAGGTCAAAACTTTTGAAGATCAGGGCCGGATCGGAGAGAGAGCGAGCATACACCTGGATCGGCAGCTCATGGCGTAATTCGAGGGCACAATTGAGGACGGTCCCGCCATTTTCATTGCTGAAAGGAGGGGTATCCGACCATCCGCCTCCTAAGTCCGCCCGCGCCGCCGCGGAAACGGAGACCCCCTGGTAGATGGGGCGTAACAGTTCCCTTGAGGAGACGAGGCCTAGACCTGTCTGCGTGCCACGCACCGGCAGGGAGGGGAGGTGATGGTTGATGAGCTCGGTCAGCTCCAGAAACGCCTGGTTTTCGAGATCTCTCCAGCGGTAAGGAGATTGCGGGCCAGCATACATTTTAGCTATTTCGGCTGCGGCTCGATAGTATCTCATCCGGATCAAAGGATCGGCAGTGGTATTCGTTTTCCTGACGATGCATTCCAACCTTTTTGCTACCTTTTTTGGTTCCTTTCCCAGGATGGGCAGGTGCTCCCGGAAGGGCTTTTTATCCCTGATGGCTTCCAGAAAAAGATCCGTCCGGATGATATCTTCGGTTTCTTCCTGCTCCCTGATGATCCCCACTCGATCCGCCAGGATAGTGCATTCCTTCAGGGAAACTCTCTCGCTCCGTAGCCAGCGCTCGATATCATCCCGGGAAGCCTTTTCTGGTTCCTGCATCCATAAAACTTGTCGAAGCGATTCGTCTCGATGGTTACTGACCGGGAAGAGCCGGGCATTCCACAAGGAACGGTCCGCAGGATTTTCTGCCGTATCCCAGAGATCATCCGGGGTCAACCCTGATTTCCGGAACCAGATGCTCCAGGGTTGGTTACAAAAAGTTCCTTTTTCGATCGTTTCCTTGGGATTATCAAATACTCCATACATTCTGGTGGTCGAATGTCCATGGTGCAAAGGGAGCTGATGGATGACGATGTCTTCCTTCGTGATTAATCCTTTCCCCCGGTATTGCACATGAGAGAGAAGCGAACCCTTTCCCAGGGAAAAATCACCCTCCAGCCGGCTATCTTCCATTACCACCTGATGGAGCAGTGGTGGGGTGGAGCCAGAGATCGATGAGTTCATTACCACCCAGGATTGGTCGCTATGGACCCCGGGGTTATTACTCATCACCGTTTGTTTCCATCCCAGGTCCCGGTACTCTTCCTGGCCCGTCAGGAGCAGGTCACGATATTCCCGGGTGGTTCCAAAATGGATGAATTCAGCAGGAACAAGGGATTTCACATAAAAAGGAACAATATGCAGCCGGTTCCAGAGTTTCTGCCGGGCACTTTGCAAGTCTCCCTGGTACTGACCCTCACTCTCCTCTCGCAGGTAATCAGGCAGAGTAGACTCCTCGGCCAGAGGGAAGAGAAAATCACCGTAGAGGTTTAAATTGAGCTTTTCACTGATCCACCATTTTCTTTCTTTATCGTTTATGGTTTTATCCGGGTTTCTGACCAGATCCAAAAGGGTGCCAGCTGCCTCCGGGTCGAACCACACCATCCCGGAGTCAATGATGACCTTTTCCTCCTGGTCTACCACTCCATAGGCCCTGAGTCTTTCGACTGGTTGCTTGTGCAAGAATCTTCGCACCCTTTGGGTCTTTTCATCTCCCTGGTACACTCCGTGTTGACTTCCCGTCATGACCGGGGCTTTGATACCAATACCGACCACTCCCGGATATTCGAAATCCAGCTGGGTGTGATTGAAGATGAGAAGAACATCCCCGGAAACGACCAGAACTCCTTCTTTCATCCGGGAAGGAAGACCAGCGAGAGAGATGATGAATTCATCAAAAAGGGTAGAGGGACTTCCGTCGGGAAGTTCCCGGGGAATTCGGGAAAAGATTTTTCCAAAAGCAGAATAGTGCGGGATCCGCTTGCTGTCTCCTCCGGAATGGATGATCAGGATTTTTTTACCAGCGAAGGGGTTTTCCTTATTTGAACCTCTGGTGATTTCCAGAAGGGCATTCAGCGTCGCCCCCCCACTGCCAATCCGCTTTCCCTCCGGATCCGGAATCACCACATACTCCGTCTCCCGTGGTAAAAGTCCCCCTTCCAGCCTGGCATTCAGCTGCAACTCATATGCCCTGGCCTGATCCTCGTTGGAAGCAGTGAGTACACACCCATCCCACACCGGAACCGATGAAGGATCCTGAATGCTCTCCTGGTATATGGCGCAATTGTCCCGATAACTCTGTATCAAGAACAATTTACGGCTATCTTTCATCTTCTGACTCTCCTTGACATTCTTATGTTTATGAGTAAACATATTACTCGGTAAAAATAATTGTAAACTGTAAAAGACCATCAGACAACCATGCCAGTTCCTGGCACCGGAGAAGAATGAAAATACCACGACTCACGACTCACGGTTTTAGCCCAACTCCACATTTCCACAATTCCCCAGTGCCCCATCTTTTACGATTTACGATTCACGACTCACGACTCACGGTCCTTACCAATTCCCCAATTCCACAATTCCACAATTCCACATTTTTACACGATTCACGGACTTTACCAGTTCCCCAACACCACCGTTAAAAAGGGTTA
>JAPLGF010000177.1 GCA_026390275.1 Candidatus Atribacteria bacterium | reverse complement strand
AAACTTTTCGGGTTGACCGGTCAAGGCCACCCGACCATAACTTTCAAACAACTCCGGGCTGGTCTCTCTAATCCCCGGAATCACCTCGCTGACTGGCTTGCCTATCACATTTTCTAGTCCCGTCAGCTGCTGGAAGACACTTTTGACATCGAGATAGACAAAGTCGACCGGGTGGCCCTGATCGTCATACAACATTCTGCAATAGGCATACCCATCCAGCATGTTTTCAAAAAGTGAACGATAGCGCTCTTCACTCTCCCGCAGGGCCTCTTCCGCCTTTTTCCGGGCGGTGATGTCCTGGTTCGCGCCGTAGGTTTTAATAGTCCTGCCTTCAGTATCTTTAGTGATACCAAACTGCACGACAATATGCCGGATCTCATCATCCCTGCGGATTATCCGGTGCTCGATACGCCTCGTATAACTCGGGTCAGTGGCAGTTATCGCGTTTTGCACTTCTTCAGCGACAACAAATACTTCATCCGGGTGAACGAACTCCCGTGCGTATACTTCCGCCGGCATCTGGTACCCGCCTTCCCGCTCTGCCGAAGTGCCATACATGGCGTAGAACTGATCGTTGAAGGTAAAGATGTCTGAGGGAACATCAAATTCCCAGTTCACCAGATTTGCGAGAACCATCGCTTCAGCGAGTTGGCTCCGGCTTTCTTTCAGCGCCTCCTCCGCCCGCTTGCGGTCGGTGATGTCGGTGTGGGTGCCGAACATCATCAGCGGCTTGCCGTCGCCGGTGCGGGTGATGACGCGACCACGGTCGTGAACCCAGACCCAGTGGCCGTCCTTGTGCTTCATCCGGCTTTCGTAGTCGTAGTAGGACAGTTCACCTGCAAAGTGCCGCTCCAGCAGTTCGGCGGATTGCTTCAGGTCATCGGGGTGGACAAAGGTTTCCCATGTTTTGATGCTAATGGGGGCCAACTCATCGAGCGTATAGCCGATGATCTGCGCCCACACCTCGTTGAAAACCGTTTCCCCAGTCTGGACGTTCCATTCCCAGGTGCCGACATGGGTACCTTCGATGATGTTCTCCAGCCGCCAGCGCGCGTCGCGCAGGGCATCCTCCGCCTTTTTCCGATCGGTGATGTCGCGCCAGACAATAACACCACCGGTGATGTTGCCCGCGTTATCCCTGATGGGACCGGCGTTGCAGAGAATCGGGATGTGCTCGCCGGAGGGGTTGCCCAACACCCATTCCTCATCGCGAACAAGTTCGCCCTTTTGGGTAGCGCGGGTCAGTGGTAGATCCTCGTTCTTTGCTGGTGTCAGTCCATCGGCACAGTAGATGTCCCATTGCTGCGAGTGTTTGTCGACGGATATGCCCTCGAGTACTTCGCGCGGTTTGCCGGTCAGCTCGCGCCCGTAACGGCTGACCATGCGGATGCGTACGTCGGGGGCATCCGCGATGGTAATACCTTCGGGTATCTGTTCCATCAGGATGTCAAGAATGTGCTTGCCTTCCCTGGCTTGGGCCAGGGCTTCCTCTACCTGCTGGTCTTGCGACCGGTGATGGATAGAACGAGTTTTGTTCATTAAAAGACTCTGGGCCAATAAAAATGAAATAATAGCAGTGGTAGCCGAGAAGATTACCGTCCGAATAGGAATATTATTGTCAACAAATACATAATAAGAAAAGGATAGAATGAAAACTACAAGAATCAAGCCAACAATACCTTGATTCTCTTTTTTGTTGAGGAATTGTTGGCTTCCGATATAAATGAAAATCGCTCCTGAAATGATCAGGGTACTTTGGATTAAGATTGGGATCAGATCTTGTACTACCGCTTCCCGTAAGAAAATGAATACAGTCGCCATTACCACCCGGGTAAGCCCCCCGCCCACCATCCCATTCCCCGATAGGTTTTATTCATCAAGAAGAGAAAAAAGAGTAAAATGACCTGCAGGACATTGTTGAAACCCATTACTATGGAGAAGGTGCGAATGTCGATATCCATGAATTCCTCCAGATGGGACAATCGCTTAACATATTATACTGATGAATTTTACCACGATAAAGAATTTGTTGGTAATGTTGACAATGACTCTATGGGGGAAGAAAAGTGGGATGAGGAAAGGAACTCCATACTGCTCAGATTTCTTGTAAGGATCCATTTTAAGAGGCCCTCATCAATTTATTAGAAGTATTTTACAAAAATCTTATCTTTTTGTAAATAGTTTTTTACCCTATTTCTTCAATCGCCTTTACCCACCACTCAAATTCGTCGGGGAAATTCTTGTAATTCTCATCAAACCAATTCACTATATCTCCATCATAAAAACCACCTCGGTCGAAGGATTCTTGAAACTCTTCAAAGGTCATTCCCATCCGAATCGCTAAAATGTGATCTCTGGCCCCAATATTATCGCCAGGATTGGTTCTTAATAACTTACGCAATAAATTGAGCGCATCATGGGTTTGGTTTTCCATCCAGAAATATAATGCTTTA
>JAPLGF010000054.1 GCA_026390275.1 Candidatus Atribacteria bacterium | reverse complement strand
AGATCGATTCCTTTTTCACCCTTCTTATTCTTCTTTCTCTCTGGTCCCTAACCGAGAAACGTTTTGAAATCGCATCCGCGATTCTGGTTTATGCTCTATTGGTCAAACCGCAGGCGTTTTTTTTCTTCCCAATTTTACTTTTTGCCCTGGTGGAGAAAAAAAATCTGAAGACTTTTTTTCTCAGTGTGATTTCAGGGCTTTTGGTCTTTTTTGTGGTGGTTTTTCCGTTTTCTTCAGGGAGAGGAATATTCTGGATTGTTGATAAGTACACGGAAACGCTCTCATCCTACCCTTATGCTGCACTCAATGCTTTCAATCTCTTTGCTTTGTCCGGGGGAAACTGGGTGAATGAAAATAATCCCTTTCTTTTCCTTTCCTATCGGGTATGGGGATACATCTTTCTACTGACTATTTTTCTGGTCACCGCCGTGTTGTTTTTTCGATGGAAAGATCGATTTAAAGTGTACCCCCTCAGTTTTTTCCTGGTTGCCTCGGTCTTCATTCTCAGCTCCAAAATGCACGAACGTTACCTCTACCCGGCTTTGGCTTTAGCCCTCTTTTGTTATGTTTACTACCGGGATCGGAGAATTTTTACTACTTACCTGGGATTCAGTGTCACTCATTTTTTGAATGTGGGCCTGGTCCTTCTTTACAGCTGGTATAATATTTTTCACCTCTATCGGTATGACCTTTCTGTGCTTTTTATCTCATTGACCAACGTCATTCTTTATGTCTATGCTCTTTTTATTGGGGGAGATCTTTTTCGGGAGGGTCAGGGGAAGAAACGAATGAAGAGGGAGTTATGAGGAGTGATTTTTAATTACTGGATGATGGAGGGAAATAGATGGGAGTGACAGTCAGGTACTCGATCGTGGTACCGGCTTTTAACGAGGAAGCGGTGATAAAGGAAACACACCGCCGTTTGAAGCAGGTTATGGACTCAACCAGGGAGAGTTATGAGCTTCTTTTCGTCAATGATGGGAGCAGAGATCGGACTCTTGAGATTTTGAAGGGCATCAGCAAAGAAGATCCAAATGTACGAATCATCGGTTTTTCCCGGAATTTTGGGCACCAGGTCGCCATCACTGCCGGGATGGATCATGCTTCTGGCCAGGCGATAGTCTGCATCGATGCCGATTTGCAGGATCCACCGGATGTTATTCTCGAGATGATAGCGAAGTGGAAGGAAGGGTACGATGTCGTTTATGGGAAGCGCATGAAGCGAAAGGGAGAAACCTTCTTTAAAAAATTAACCGCTTCCGTTTTCTATCGTTTCTTGAGGAACATGACCACGGTCAATATTCCGGTGGATGCGGGTGATTTCCGTTTGTTGGACCGGAAAGTTTGTGACGTTCTAAAACAACTTCCGGAAAAGAACCGTTACATCCGGGGGTTGGTAAGCTGGATCGGATTCCGGCAAACCTATGTGGAATATGTTCGGGAGGAGCGATTTGCCGGGGAGACGAAATATCCTCTCAAAAAGATGCTTCGCTTCGCCTGGGATGGTATCACCTCATTCTCTCGAGTTCCTTTAATCATCTCCACCGGTATTGGAATGGTACTCTCTATCATCAGTACCGTCACTTTCCTGGCCATTCTGGTCCGTCAGGTGGTGGGAATTCAACCCTATCCCTGGTGGGTATATTTGATCCTTTTGAATCTCTTGTGTCTTGGTTTTGTCTTTATCGTATTGGGAATTATGGGTGAGTATATCGGTCGGATTTACGATGAAACGAAGAACCGTCCACTCTATATCGTGAGTGAGAAGGCAGGTTTTCACAATGAACAGGAGCCAAACGAGCTTCACCGGTAAGTACCGAGAAAGCCTGTGGCAATTTATCAAATTCAACATCGTTGGTGTAGCGAACACGGCAATGGATTTCGGGGTTTTCTTCCTCGTTAATGCTGCCATTGGCGATTCTTACTATAAACTGGTGCAGGTTATCTCCTATTCCTGCGGTGCCATCAATAGTTATATCTGGAATAAGTATTGGACATTTAAAAAGGCCGAAAAGCCTAATCCGGGAGAAGTATTCAGGTTTATCGGAGTCAACGTGGTATCGCTCGGAGTCTCTCTGCTGGCCCTTTTGCTTTTCAAAGAGAAGATGGGCATGGGTACGCCGTTCAGTAAAATCCTGGCTACCATTTTTTCTGTTCTGGTGAACTTTGTCGGAAATAAATTCTGGGTCTTCCGCAGTAATCAAAAAATCAACACCTTTTCCGGCTACTCACGGTATTAGATGTAGAAAAACCAGCTGGGAAGCCAACGCAGGAAGCGTCCCACATAGAATTTGTCCACAATCATTCCGGACATGACTGGATAGAACATCAAAAAGACCAGGAGCACTGAGATAGCGTAGAGAATGAGAACGACATTCGGAAGGTGGTATTTTTCCCGGAACAGTTGGAGGAGGTAAACAATACAGAAAATGACGAAGGGAACGCTGGGGAAATAGTGATAGATGAAAGTGAGACGAGGAACCAAAACCCAGGGAACGTACTGGGAGAGGAAACCAATCAAAATAAAAAAGAGGAGACGGTCTCGCTTGCGGAACCAGCTCACCATCCCGGCCAGAAGTGCAAGCGTTCCTGGCCACCAGACGAGGGGATTTCCCATGGTGGCAATGCTGGATATCTTTCCTGTCGGGAGTCCTTTTCCTTCGTACATCCAGATGGGCTTGATGAGGAGAGGCCATTGCCACCATGGGGATGCATACCCGTGGGTGGCTTTCAAATTTTTATGGTAATTGTACATGTTGATTTGATACTGAATGAGGTCCTGGATACCATGGCCCCGGTTGGGAACAAAGAGATATGGGGTGAAAGCTGCCGAATAGATCACCAGCGGGATGATGATAAAGAAGAGGACGCACCAGATGATGATCCTCCACCCATATTTCCGGAAGGTGGTGGTCTCGTGCCGGAGGGGTTCATATAAAGGATCCTCGGGCGGGATTGACTCTTCGCGCATCTTCTTTCGGGCTTTCCGGGAAGACCAGTAATTACTGAAAAAGGCACTGAAGAAGAGGACCGCCAGTCCAAAACCGGCATAAATCCCACTCAATTTCACCGCTGAAGCCATCCCAAAGAAGATACCCGAGTAGAACAGGGGAATGAGGAGTCTCTTCAGGGGATTTTCTGAAAACCGTCGCCGATAGAAGAGAAGCATACAATAATATGAGCAGATGAGAAAGAACACCAGAAAAACATCGATGGTGGAAATACGGGAATGAGAGAAGTGCATGCAATCGAACGCTATGAGAAAGGCACACCAGAAGGCATAGGCTGGTTTATGAAAGAGCTGGAGCCCAAAAAAGTACATGAGAGGAATCATAGCAATACCGAATAGCATTCCCATTATTCGCCATCCGAAAGGATTCATTCCGAAAAGAGCGACGCCAATGGAAATGAGAATCTTCCCGAGGGGTGGATGGCTGGTTTCATAAGGTTCAATGTGATGCAGGTGCTCGTAAGCAGTGCGGGCGAAGTAAATTTCATCAAAGTACATGCCGTTCAGATATCCTGGGAGAGTAGCGATGGTTTGTGGTTCATCGATGAGATTCTGGGAACTGTTGTCTCCCATTATTTCCGGGGGATTCTCAGAGACATTGGCCACCGGAAGAGGCTGTGAGTCGTTGGGGCTTAAAAATCCCACCTCATATAATTTTCCACCCGGTTGAAGCACGGTGATCCGAACAAACCGCCCTCGGGATTTGATGGGAAAATCTTTCCAGACATAGATATCGAACACACCGTCGAAGTTGAGAGTGAGTCCACCATTCCAAAATTGTCCATCATCAGAGCAATCGAGGAGGTACTGTCCGGTTCCCACCCCCCCAAAGTATCTTAACCGATCAATATCTCTCACCTGTCCGAAATCAAAGATGAGCTTTTCCCCGGGACGCATCGCCCGCCAGAAAGTCTCCGGAGTAACCCGGGAACCGAGATTTACAAAAGCCACGATGGAATAGGCAATAATCAGGAGAATCAGGAGAAAAAGGAGAGATGAATAGAGTTTAACGGAATGGTCATTTTTATCAGACGCTACAATTTTCTCTGCCATAGAATTAATATTCACTCCTTCTTCTTGCTGATGTCATCTTCCGGATGAATATTAAACAATTAGAATGAATTCATCTCCGAGAGGAACAAATCAATCCTGTTACTCTGCAAATTATAACGCATCCCCATGGCAATTTACTTGTTCCTTTAAGTCAGTAGCATTATTGCTTAAGGGAACGTAGAGTTTCTTTGTCATTGAACGACCCATATTTTTAACTGATCACTGGTCACTGATCACCGTATTTTTCACTTTCCTCAATACCAGGCATCGTAGACGTATTGGAGTTTTGGAATATCCGGGGCTATGTTCTTCGATAGAAACTCATTTGTCCAGGAAAACATGGGGGGATTTTTCCTTTCTTTCAGCATTGTCTGCCAGGCTTCATCGGTGAGTCGGTCTCCGAGCGGGTGTTGAAATTCGAAGTAGGAAAAAACAGCTCCCCGGGTGAGCCTGAGATATCCACCGATTTCTGAAACCACGTAGATTTCGTATACTGGTCCCACTCCCACTTCCAGTACCAGGTCTTCTTCCTGTTTGTCGCCATCCTTTTCTACTTCGATCCGGGCAGTGTGGATATCAGCGATCACTGCTACGCTTTTATCGGTATCACTCTGGATTTCAAACCAGTTCAGTATCTCGGTACCATCAGTCATTACTGAGATGGTCAGATTCTCCAGGAGAGTCCCAAAAAGAGCTATTTGATCATATTCCGGATTGGTGATTTGCTCCTGGTTCAATTCCTTGGTGGCGATTTTTTCTAAAAAGTTGACCATTTCGATGAATTTTTGGAACTTTTCTTTCATCTGGTCAGTCAGGAGTTTCCTTTTCTGGAGTCCGTCATGGCTGAAAGAGAGAAGCTCCTTCATTCTGCGGAAGAATTCTGGGTTCGGCTCCACCAGCCCCTTAGGTGGATCTGGTTCCCAGTCCCCTCCGGCTCCTTTTTCCGCTCCCGATGGGCTTCCGTACAGGATAGTATCATGCCGGAGTTCCGACCAGCTGGCTAACGAAGTAACGAGACTTTTCTTCTCCCAGGCGGTGTTTTGCATGAAGAAAGGATAAGTTTTATCTTTTGCCAGTTCGATAAGTGACTTGAGGCAGTAGAGCCAGTTGACGTAAAGGTTATGGGTCCAGTCTTGCGGGGTGAGGAGGGAGAATTCCTGGGTTAATTGTAGCAGGGCCACCGGGTATTCTTTCCAGACATTTCCCTCTTTTAGGTGTTCATCCAAGACGATTTGGGTAGCCAGTTGAGAACCCAAAACTGCCATGACATCCAATCCCTTGGGGAAGGGGCGAAGCGGAATACGGGGAATAGTGTCAGTCCACTTGGTCAGTCGTTGCAGGATTTCCGAATCCGGGATGTAACGCTGTCCCATGAAACGGAACTGAGCGGTGTTTGGGATGAGATAGAGTTCATTCCGGATTTTTTTCTTTTTACTGTATATTTCATCCGCTATTTTTTTGGCTGCGGTGAGTTTATCCGGATCGTTGAAGGATTGGAAAGAAGGGTTCGTTCCATACACTGTGTCGATAATTGTCTTGAAGTCTTGAGGACCTAAGTCGTCCGAGAGTCCAACATAGAAAACAGTCGGTTCGTAAATGGTTTCCCAGAGATCGATGAGTTTCTTCCCCCGGTAATCAGTATCGTAGAGTTGTTTGGTGATGATGAGCGATTGAATAAAATCCAGCTGCTGATCGGTCAGAAAATAGTTCTGTCCGTACCACATCAAGGCCATGAAGTATTTCTTCAGAGTATCGGAACGAGTATAGTGCCCCCGGATGATATACTGGCTATAATCGAGGTCGTGAGGAGGGAAAGGATTGGAATCCGGGTTGAAGATAAGAGAGTTATCGCGTCCCACGTGTCCTACACTTTTTTGGATTTCCGCTTGAATGATAGCATTGATTTTTTCCGGATAAGTAGACGACACACCAGTGAGGAAAAAATTTGGAACGGCGAAATAGGCTAAGTTACGGAGTGCAGCCTCTTTGATGGTCTTATCGGTAGTGGATTGGGAAAGCTTCCGGGAAAGAGACAACATGACCGATGTGAGATCTTTCACCACTGGAAAAAGTTTCTCGGATTCCATGTTCCGCAGGGTGAAGTCGAAAAAGATGTGGTAGAGCTGCAAGATAGCGTCGGAAGTAATAAAGTTAGCCACTCCCCGGTAATTATTTTCTTCATAGAGCCAGAAGAACTGCTCGTATGGGATCGGATTATACTCATTCATGTCTTCTTTGCTGGGTGGATAAGCAGCTGGATAGACCAGGAATCCGTTTTTTGAAAACATCTCGAGATCTTCCGATGAGAAAGGGGCAAACTGCCAGGTATTGATGATGTTGTTAACATTGATTCGTTTTTCCCCATTGACGGTGAGGTAATTTTGTTTGAGTAATTCTTTCTCTTTCATGGTGATGGTTTCGATGTTCTGTTTTTCCACTTCGGAAAGGATATTATCAGAGTAAGTGCTTTCGCCATTATCATTGATGGCAATTTGATACCAGTTCTGAGACCGGAAGTAATTGTTGAGTTCGTAAGTTTTAAAAGGGCGGCCATGTCGGGCATAGGTTTCCATTCGCATCATATAAAGCTCTTCCAGGGTTTTTCCTTCCAGCTTACTGGGATCAATTTTTTTAACTTCCCCCAGGCAGGTAAAGGGTACAGCCAACAATAGACACACCAAAATGAAGAAAAGAAATCCCTTTTTCACGATGGTCCCTCCTTTTTAAAAAAAGACAACCACGTCAATTCCAGGTGCCACCAGGGGCATAAAAAATCCCCTTTGCTTTTCCATAACTTGGTTATCTTTTTGCTTTCATTTTTCTTTTTTATCCTTTTTAAGTGTACGTGGTAGACTATTGTTTCCCTGATTGAAATGATCCAGATTATTGATGGATAGGTCTTTTTCCAGGATAGAATAACCGGTGAACCCGAAGCCCGACCACTGGTAAGACATGACCCTCTTCAATCCGTTTTTTTGATATTCGAGGGCAATCAGCTCAGGGAATCCATCCTGATCGAGGTCCCGAAAGTCGAAATCAACGAAGGGAGAAGAGAGCCGTGACCCCAGCCATTTTGGGTAAATCGTTCCGTTTTCCCAGCTGAACACAAAAAGTCGGTTATCATACACGGAATGAAATTGGGTTTTTTTCCACACCCCGAGACATACATCCGGCTTTGTATCCCCATCCACATCGGTACTCATGATTTTCCAGGGATGATACCCTCGATCGGTATCAATCCATTGGCGGGTTATTTTTCCATCGGAGAATGAAAAACATCCCACTCTTTCCCCCCGGGACTCTCCTTTTTTCCCCAGAATGATGACCATCACTTTTTCTCCCGGAATAATGCTTCCATCCCGGATATCGTAGGGTTGGGTAAAATACTCGTCAACGATTCTTCCATTCCTATCTATCAGGAGAATGGTATCGGGAGTGAGTTCGACAATGAATTCCCCATCCTGAAGGCTTTTAAAGGGTACAGCAGTTTTCGCAACTGCCCGGGAAAAGGGACAAGGAGAGTGGTAAAAAGAAAAATAGAGAGAAACATGGCATATCGGAATTTAAGTATGGTGAAATCCCTCCCAGAGCCACCTTTTTAAACCATGATTATTGTACCCTTTTTTAAACCATGCTGCATTTCCGGTTTCCATTTTTATTGACCTTTTGGGTATTCGATTTTAGAATGGAAGCGTACAGATAACCATCCGTTTTATCGGAAACACCGGAGGAAGGAAAAATCACCTTTTAATAAAGAATGGTGATCTGTATGCTATCATTTTTATTTACACTATTTTAATCCTACATCGCAGGTTGTTATTTTCGGGGTAGGATTAACAATGGAAAGGGGGATTACTATGAACAAAAAAGGGATTATTTTTATGATGCTGCTCCTATCCGTGGTTCTGATCATGGGAGTGACCGTGGTGGCAGAGGAAAAAGGTCCGTTCAATGTGGCCTTTTCAAACGTCTGGGAAGGGAATACCTGGGGGGTTCAGAGTAAGGCGGAGTTTTACGCCGAGGTGGATCGCCAGAAAGCTGCTGGCCTGTTGGGTGAGGTCTATTACGCCAACGCTAATTTTAATGCCGAGAAGCAAGTATCGGATCTGGAAGACTTGTTGAATAAGAAAGTCGATATTCTCATTCTGCAACCGGTGAACCCACCAGCAGTATCCGGTGTGATCCAAAAATTTTATGAAAAAGGAACGGTGGTCATTCCTTGTGTTTCTCCGCTGGAGACCGATAAGTACACGGCCAGTCTTATGTCCGATGACAAAGAATTCGGGGCGACCGGCGCTCAGTTCATAGCCGATGTCTTGAAAGGGAAGGGGAATATCGTCGCTCTTGATGGAATGGACGGGATCACTGTGGCCATTAACCGCTGGGCTGGCGCCAAGGCAGTTTTCGATAAGTACCCGGATATTAAGATTTTGGGAAAAACCTTCGCCGATTGGGATTATGCCAAGGGGAAGGCCGCCATGGAGAACTTTCTTTCTGCTTTCCCGGAGATTGACGGAGTTTGGGCGTCCGGAGGAGCCATGACCCAGGGAGCGATTGAGGCGTTTGTAGAAGCTGGCCGTTCTCTTGTTCCCATGTCCGGAGAAGACAATAATGGTTTCTTGAAAATTTGGAAGAAGAATATGGGAAAGGATAAATTCGATGCCATTGGGTGTTCCATGCCCACTTATTTGTTTGCGGAAGGGTTGAAGTTGGGTCTTGACATTTTGCAGGGGAAAGTGGAAGTCGGGAAGACGGTTTCCAAGGATCAGGTGGTCCATGTTTACACTATTACCAAAGACAACCTGGATAAGTTTGTCCGTCCGGATCTTCCTGATTCATTCTGGGCCAATTCTCACATGAGCGAAGATCAGATTAAGGCCCTCTTTCCGGAAAAATAGTTGATTCAAACGGGCACGACTGCAGTCGTGCCCGTTTTTTTATTTTGTTCGGAGGAGAAAAGGAAATGTGGTATGGTGAGCGAGGGATGACCACGTGTATTTTGAAGTGAAACACATTTCCAAAAGTTTTTCTGGTGTGGTAGCCCTGGATGATGTGAGTCTCTCTTTTGAAAAAGCAGAAATTCATGCCTTAGTGGGGGAGAACGGAGCTGGGAAATCAACTCTGATCAAGATAATAGGGGGAAAGTATCAACCCGATACCGGTGACATCATTTTGATGGGGAAGAAGGTTCGGATGTCCGGACCTCATCGAGCTGTTGAATTGGGGATCAGTATTGTCTATCAGGAGTATAATCTACTCCCCAACCTGACGGTAGTAGAAAACATTGTTTTAGGAAATGAGCCAGCAGGAAAAAATGGCCGGATTAATTGGGAACATGCCAAAACATTCTGCCTTGGTTTGATGGAGAGGCTCCATGTCGCAATCGATCTGAATCGTTATGTGAGCGATTTGGGGGCGGCAGAAGCCAAGATTGTGGAGATACTAAAAGCTCTGGCTTCCCGGGTGGAAATCATCATTATGGATGAACCCACGGCCGCTCTTCCGGAACGGGAAGTGGATGCCCTCTTCCAACTCATTCGGACATTGAAAAAATCCGGAGTCACAGTTATCTATATCTCTCACCGCTTGAATGAAGTGTTTTCTTTAGCAGATCGTGTTTCTGTTTTGAAAGACGGTAAATATATCGGGACCTATCAAATCACAAACATTACCCAGGATGATCTGGTGCGCTGGATGGTTGGCCGGGAAATCAAGGACGTCTTCCCGGTTCGTCGAGAAGTATTCAATAATCCGGTGGTTCTCTCCCTCCGGGATATCGAAGATGGAAAAATGCTCAAAAAGGTCTCCTTTGATCTGCATCGGGGAGAAATCCTTGCCATTGGTGGAATGACTGGGAATGGACAACGGGAAATGATCCGCCTGCTTTTTGGTGCTTCACCCATGAAAAGGGGAGCGATTTTTTTTCAAGGGGAAAAGGTGACTATCCATACCCCGTTCGATGCGCTTCGTCGGGGGATGGGTTTTATTCCTGATGATCGACGAAACGAAGGATTGGCGGTAACCCAGTCAGTCCGGAAAAACCTGGCGCTCCCCTCTCTCGATCTTCGACAGACGGCAGGTCTCGTTCATGAGAAGGAAGAAAAAGAAGTGGTGGAGAAGATGATATCCACGCTCGATATCACTGTCTCATCGATTTCCACCGCCGTCAGTCACCTCAGTGGAGGAAATCAGCAACGGGTTGTCATCGCGAAGTGGCTCCCGCTTCATCCCCGGGTGTTGTTGTTCCATGAACCCACCTTGGGAGTGGACGTGGGAGCAAAAATGGGTCTCTATCATCTCATGCGCCAGTTTGCCGATGAGGGAGTATCCATTCTGATGGTGACCAGCGATATGATCGAACTCCTTCGTATTCCCGACCGAATTCTGGTTTTCTACGATGGAACCGTAAGTGGAGAGTTTATCCGCAGTGATGCCACCGAAGAGTCTATCATGGCAGCGGCCAGCGGACAGGGGAGGAAAATACCGGGCATCGGAACAATGCCATGATAACCAATCATTCTTCGTTTTTATCTCGTTTGTTTCATCCTGAGCGTCACTCTTCTTCGCTCATTTGGCTGGTCCTGGCGGCTCTGGTGATCATCGTGGTCACAATTGTTCCGGAATTCGTCACCCCCAGTAACCTTTCCAACGTCTTTGTGCAAATGGTTCCCCTGGGTCTCGTGAGTGTCGGGCAAACATTTGTGATATTAGCCGGAGGAATCGATCTTTCCGTTGGTTCCCAAATCAGCCTGGTGACCCTCATTGCCGCCAATATCATGGGAGACAGTGTCCTTTCCATTTTGTTCTCCATTTTTCTCTGTCTTTTAGCTGGTTTGGCTTTCGGTTTTCTTAACGGCGTTCTCGTTCATAAAGTCCAGATTCCTCCCCTCATCGTCACACTTTGTACTGGATTCATCTTCCAGGGTATTGCCTATGCACTCCATAAGACCACCGGGGGTTACATTTCGGCCAATTTCCAGAAGGTCATCACTGCCAGCTGGGGTGTCCTATCTATGCCTTTCTTCCTGTTCATTTTCTTCCTGCTCATCGGTTTTTATTTGCTCAACCGGACGCGTTTTGGACGCTACATCTATGCTCTCGGTGGAAATGAAGAGGTTTTGGCAAATACCGGAGTGAATACCGGACGGATCAAGGTTGCCTCCTATGTGATTGCCGGTGTCATGGCGGCCATCACTGGCCTCTATTTAGCAGCACGGGTGAAGAGTGGTGGTGCCCTGTATGGAGTCCCGTTTACTCTCAATTCGGTGACCGCGGTGGTGGTGGGAGGTTCGCCCCTTTCGGGAGGAGAAGGAGGGCTGGCCGGGACCACTGCTGGCGTGGTTATTGTATCCATGCTCAATAACGTCCTCAACCTCATCAGTTTCCGTTTCAACCTTCAGTCCACGTTTTATAAAGAAATTTTGACGGGAGTGATCCTGGTGATAGCCATGCTTTTTTATCGAAAACGGAGTTAATCATGTCAGCAGCAAGAATCCGAAAGCCCGATCAATTTTCTTTCTTCCTGAAAAATTATGGCATCTATTTAGGTCTTGCTGCGCTTCTGGCGATTTCTGGGATCATCTCCCCGCAATCCTTCAACCCCACTGGTCTGTTGAATGTCGCTAAGCAAGCTGCCGGGTTGGGGATTGTAGCGATTGGTCAAACATTGGTCATTCTTACCGGGGGAATTGATCTTTCGGTGGGCTCAATTGTCACCTTCATCCATGTTTATTCCGTGGGGACTATTTTGGGGAAGCCGGAATTAGTTCTTCCGGTGAGTTTACTCTGCCTTCTCATCGGTCTGGCTTTTGGTTTTCTAAATGGTTTGGGAGTCACCCGAGCCCAAATTTCTCCTTTTGTGATGACCCTTTGCATGGATTTTATCGTGCGGGGACTCTATTTCATCTATACTAAAGGCCAACCCCGGGGAGTGGTACCGGATAATCTCCGATTCATCGGTCGAGGGAGAATTTTATCTATTGTTCCGGTGGCGGTCTTGATCTGGTTGGGGGTGGCTTTTCTCCTAATTTTTGTCCTCTATCGAACGACATGTGGAAGCCGGCTTTATGCCGTGGCAGCCAATCCCCGGAGTGCCCGGCTTTCTGGGGTGAAGAACGACCGGATATTGATCGTCGTTTATGCCATTTCCGGGTTACTTTCGGCCATGGCTGCGCTCATCATCACGGGAGACATGGGTGCGGTATCATTGGGGGTGGGGGGAGATTACTCTCTCGATTCCGTGGCATCGACTGTTATTGGAGGGACTTCCTTTACCGGGGGAATCGGAGGAGTGGAAGGGACTATTGCCGGAGCATACATCATCCGGCTGCTCACTTCACTCCTGCAAAAGATTAATATTTCCAATACTGGGAAACTGATCATCCAGGGAGTACTCATCTTGGCCATCGTGGGTGCGTATTCGAAAAAGAAAAATGGGTGAAAAGACCACCAGGTCATTCCGTGACAGCGCCAGAGTAATGAAATTTTTTTTGAGTAGTGTGGTGGTCTTTTTATAGGGGTTTATTCTTCTCACTTTTTTAATCTTACACCGTAGGCTGATTTTTTCCGAGTTTTTCACAGGAGGTGGAAGGAAGATGACGAATAAAATGGGAGTGGGTATTATAGGGACGGGATGGGTGTCTGGAGAGTACATCCGTGCTTTTTCCATGAATCCCCAAACCGAAATTGTAGCTATTACCAGTCGGTCGAAGGATCATGCAGTTCAGAAGGCTCAGGAATATGGATTGAAGAAGTGTGCTTATTTCTGGGATCCAGAAGAGATGATGAAGATGCCGAGTCTTGATATTGTCTGTATCTGTACGCCCAACTTTCTCCATGCTGATCAAACCGTCATGGCGGCGAGTTATGGCAAGCATATCGTCATCGAAAAACCGATTGCGGTTCACTGGCAGGACATGAAAAAGATGAAAGAGGCGGTGGATCGGGCCGGGGTGACCACTATTGTTGGGTTTGTACTTCGTTGGAATCCTCTCTTTGTGACTATTAAGAAACTTCAACAGGACAATATTTTTGGGAATCTCTTTTACGCAGAAGTCGATTATCTCCATCGGATCGACGAGACCTACCATTGCTATCCCTGGTCCAAGAAAAAGGAGACCGGTGGTTCCATTCTTCAGGTGGGTGGGTGCCATGCGGTGGATGGGTTGCGTTGGTTCATGCAGGAGGAAGCGTTGGAAGTGGTGGCTCTTTCGGGGCACTATCGTCCGGATTTTGAACAAGACACCACTATTACCTTTGTAGTGAAATTCAAAAATGGTGCGATGGGGAAAGTATGTTGTTCCTATGACGTCCGCTGCCCTTACATTTACAACTTAGAGCTCTATGGGGAAAAGGCGACCATTCGGAATAACCAGTTGTGGGCGGAAGAAAGTTTTCCCGGACAACAAGACTGGATCACGATTCCCATCACCACCCCCGATTCAGGCGATGTCACCCATCATCCTTTCCCCGGGGAAGTGGATCATTTCGTTGATTGCATTATTAATAAAAAGAAGCCCATCGTGGATCTTGATGATGCCATCAAGACTTTTGAAATCATCGAAGCTGTCGACCGTAGTGCCGAACAGGGTGGACAGCCCGTCCAATTGCCACTGGGCTGGTTATAATACCTTTTCATTCCGGAAAGGGCATGGTTGAGTTGCCAAACTGAAAATAAAAATTTTCCGCGCATTCATTTATTGCATCTGTTTTTCCAGTATGTTACATTAATTCTAGTTGAATGACGTTGTGTTCATTTCCTTCAAGATGTGAAACTCCTTTTACGGCGAGTTATGAAGGGGAAGACCCTGGCTCAAGGCTTCAAAAAAGGGGATTATCACTGTAACGGTTGAATATTTTATACCATAAATAACCATTGAGATGAAATATTTTTTATTGAAAGGAGGTGAAAAGAGAGACACAATAAGAAGAAATCGTGCTTTTTCCATATTACTTTTCACATTCAGAGGAGGAGAGCGGTACTATGAGAGGAAAAATCATATTGGTTCTAACGGTTGTCATGATTCTGGTGACCGCGTCGGTGGTTTTTGCACAGGACAAACCCCTGACAGGTAAGACACTTAAAATGATTATGATCGCGGATCCTTTTGTCGGTGCATTTGAGAAGATCAATGCCAAATTTGAAGAAATCACTGGAGCCAAGGTAGTCATGGATAGCTACCCATACGATGCGACCCATGAAAAAGAACTTATTTCCCTGGCCGCTGGAACTGGGGATTATGACGTGATCGTTTATGATATCCCCTGGGTCGGAGAATTTGTGGAAGGTGGATTTGTGGAAGACCTGGAACCCTATATTGCCAAGGAAGACCCCAAGGTCATGGCAATGGAAGATTACTTCCCGGTAGGTTTGGAAGCAGGGAAGTGGAAAGGGAAAGTGTACGGACTTCCCTTTGGTCTTTACTTTGTGCTCACACATTATCGGAAGGACCTTTTTGATGCCGCGGGAGTTACTGCCCCGAAGACTCTTCAGGAAATGAAAGACCGGGCAAAACTCTTCACCAACAACCCGAACTTCCCGGGTGTCTTCGGTATTTCCATGAACTTTAAACGTGGTGCCCCGGTAGGGCAGGGCTGGTTCGAGTATATTTGGAACTTTGGAGGAAAATACTTCAAAGGAGTCTATCCTGGTTCTACCACCGAAGATTGGACTCCCACCTTCGATACCAAAGAGGGTGTGGATGTGGTGAAATACTTCAAGGAAATGCTGCAATATGCCCCTCCCGGAGCCTTAAATTACGCCTGGGATGAAAAAGCTATGGCTCTTCAGCAGGGGAAAGTGACCATGATGTCGGAATGGACGGTCCGGACTCCGATGATGTGGGATGAAAAACTTTCCAAGGTTTTGGGAAAGATCGATACCACTGTTTTCCCAGCGGGCGCAGATGGTAAGACTGCACCTCCAGTGGGTGGCTGGGTCATGGGTATTGCCAACAGCAGTAAGAGCAAAGATGTAGCCTGGGAATTTATTAAATGGTTCTGCAGCCCGGAAATACACAAAGAATTCTGCAAGATGGGCGGGCCGGCCAGTCGGTTCTCGGCGGTGAATGATCCCGAACTTATGAAAGCATATCCCTGGTACAAGACTATTGCCGAGACGGCTCCCCTCACCTTTGTTGACTGCCGTCCACGGATTCCGGAGAGCTTCGAAATCATAGACGTGGTGGGTCTGAAACTGTCTGAAGCCCTGCAAGACCAGATCACACCGGAGCAGGCCATGAAAGATATTCAGGGTTATGTCACCATTTTGATGCAAAAGGGTGGTTACCTGAAATAGTTGCCTGTTTTATCACCTTAGTGTTACCAGGAAGAGGAGATTTCTCCTCTTCCTGGTTTTTGAGGAGGATTTTTCATGCAAAAGCGGCTTTCCAAAACTGGATTGATACTCATTCTCCCTTCCATCATTTATCTGTTCTTTCTTTCCTTGTATCCGACCATTTACACTGTTTTCCTCAGTTCAAAAGAGTTTAACCTCGCTCGGCCTCATAAATCCGTTTTTGTGGGGATCGGAAATTTTATCCGCCTTTTTCAGGACGACCTTTTCCGAAGGTCACTTCTCAACACCCTGGTGATTGCTGTTTTCAGTATCGTGCTGGAGCTCATCTTTGGGTATATCGTAGCGGAGGTATTTGACAAACGGCTCAAGGGGATGGAAGCACTTCGGACTATCTACATGCTTCCTATGATGGTCACCCCGGTGGTCTGGGGGTTGGTATGGGTCTATATTTTCAACCCCAACTTCGGTCTGGCGAATTATATCTTCGAAAAAGTTGGATTAGGTTTCCAGCCCTGGTTTGCATCAGGAGGAACCGCTATCCTTTCCCTGATTTTAGTGAACATCTGGCAGTGGACGCCTTTCACTGCCATTATTTTTTTAGCCGGTCTTTCTGGTATCCCAAACGATATCTACGATGCCGCCAACGTCGATGGAGCAAAGTGGTATCAGCTCATCTTTTCGGTGAAACTTCCCGCCTTGAAGCAGATGGCCATGGTTACGATACTCATCCGATTGATGGATAACCTGCGTCTTTTTGATCTGGTCTATTCCACTACTCAGGGTGGTCCGGGGAGTTCGACCGAGACCATGAGCTTCTTCATCTACCGTCACGGGTTCAAATTTTTTAATCTTGGTTATTCGTCCACGGCAGCCATTTTGGTTTTGGTTTTTATCATTCTGGTCAGCCAGTATCTCATCCGTTTGTTCTACCAGGGGGGAGAAATCGGTGAATAGACGAAAACGGAAGGTTAATATTCTGATCTACATTCTGGCAATTGTTATCGTATTGATTAGTATTTTTCCCATTGTCTGGCTCTTTTTCACCTCCTTCAAACCCCGGGTCGACATTTTTGCCATTCCCCCGATCTGGTTACCAAAAATCAATTTCGAAAACTACGTCAATGAATTCACCGGCGGATCGTCCCGTCTCCCTTACCTCTATAATTCCATCAAGGTGGCTCTTTTTAGCACACTGGTTACCGTGATTGTGGGGTCACTGGCAGCCTATGGGATAGCCAAGTTTCCTGTGCCGGGTAAGAAGAACTGGGAATTCTGGATTTTGAGTGTGCGGATGATGCCCCCGGTGGCGGTCGTGATTCCCCTCTACATGATCATGCGGAGTATTAAGCTCCTGGATACGAATACCGGTCTCATCCTGGCCCATGTTGGTTTTAACCTTCCTTTTGCCATCTGGATGCTCACCGGCTTTTTTCGACAAATTCCGAAGGATATTGAGGAAGCTGCTCTCATCGATGGATGTAACTGGTATCAAGCTATGTTGCGTATTTCACTTCCTCTTTCCACTCCCGGTCTGGCGACCATCAGCATTTTTACATTCATGTTTTCTTGGAATGAACTCCTTGCTGCCCTGGTCCTTACCGGGCGGAGTGGAAAAACACTTCCGGTGGCCATCTCTGAATACTGGTCCAATACTCAGATCCGCTGGGAAGCCATGGCCGCGGTCTCGGTGGTCTATGTCATTCCCATCATCATCGTTACCTTTGTTATCCAGAGATATATTGTGCGTGGACTTACCCTGGGGGCAGTAAAGCAATAGTAGTGGTGTAATCCCCCAAGGGTGGTAAAATTTATCGCTTCATCGTATCCTGAAAGGAGGGGAGATGGGTAATGGATGAAAATGAAAATCAATTGAGATGATATCTCTTCGCTCTGTTTTTCCTTCGTTTGATTTTTTTCTTCTGAAATCTAATCAAAACCATAGGTTATCCCCTCAAAGATATTTTTTCCTTTCACTTTTTTTAATCTTATTCCGTATGCTGTTTTTCCCCGGTTCTTTATTATAATGGTTGTGTTTGGATTTTTTGAAAAGGAGTGGAGAAAAGATGACGGGAAGAGAACGGGTACTGAGGGCGTTACATCATCAGGAAGCAGATAAGATTCCGGTGGATTGCGGAGGGATGCGCTCCACCAGTCTTTTGGGTGTAACGTATAACCGACTCAAGAAGTACGCAGGAATTTCCGGCGGCGAAACCAAAATTTATGACATGGTTCAACAACTCTGTATTCCAGAACCGTGGTATCTGGACCGCTTTCAGATCGACGTGATTGACCTTTCCCGTGCTTTTACCGAGGATCCAAAGGAATGGACGGCCTGGACTCTTCCTGATAGTTCACCAGCTTTGATTCCATCATGGCTGACCATTGAAAAACGAGGGACAACCTGGGTTTGTCTTGATGAGGAGAAGGAAGTTATCGCTGAAATGCCGGAAGGTTCCTTCTTTTTTGACCAGACCATCTGGCCGCTTCTGGGAATTCATCAAGATACTTTTGATGATCTTCCAGTTTTGTTCAAAAAAGTGATGTGGAGTGCCATGGCTGATCCGTTATGGAAAAATGCTGGAAGACCTGATTTTTATGGGTTGTTAAGGGAGAATGCAAAGAAGCTCAGTCAATCAACTGATCGAGCGATCATGGCGAGTTTTGGTGGAAATCTCTTTGAATGGGGGACCTTTCTCTATCGAAATGACGAATTCATGATGAACTTACTCACCGAAAGAAGAGAAATGGAAAAGATGCTCGATGCCCTGACCGAACTCCATCTGGCAAAACTGGATCCATTCTTAGAAGCGGTTGGTCCCTACGTCCAGGTGGTGGAGATGGGGGACGATCTGGGGATGCAGACCGGACCGATGATTTCACCCGAACTCTACCGGGATGTCTTTTTCCCCCGTCATCAGAAGATTTACCGGAGAGTGAAAGAGAAAACCGGTCTCCCCGTTTTCCTCCATTCCTGTGGTGCCATTTATGAGTTTCTCCCCGATTTAATCGAAGCAGGGGTTGATATCATCAACCCTGTACAGACCACCGCCCGGGGGATGGATCCGGTACGACTCAAAAAGGAGTTTGGGAAAGACCTCGTTTTCTGGGGTGGTGGAATCGATACTCAGCATATCCTCCCGGAATCTTCACCGGAGAAAATTCGTGATGAAGTCAAAAGGAATGTCGAAATATTCATGAAAGACGGTGGATTTGTTTTTTGCCAGATTCATAACATGCTGAATACTGTTCCACCAGAAAATATCATTGCCATGTATGAAGCAGTGAACACAGGGTGGTATTGACCCTTGCCATGATTTATCGACATGATTCCTGGTAGAGGACGAGATAATCATAGATGATTTTCCGGGCAGGTTCACGGAGGTCCAGAGTGAGGATGGGGTTGGCAAAGACATCTTCCGGGTATTTCCATACCTGGCACCAATCTGAATCCATCGCGTATTGCGCTCGAGCGATCGCCAGAATGATATGAGCAGTGAAGCTGGTTCGTTTGAAGCGAACCGCTTTTTTTAAAATGGGCAAAGCCTTACCAGGATGGAAATAATCATCCATCAGAGTGAGGTACCCCAGGCAAAAGAGATCATCTCCATTTAAGCTATCCAGGGGAATTTTTCTGGTCTGAAATCCGTATCGTGTCATTAAAAAACCGGCGAACCTTTTGGCATTGCTTTTTCCATTGAAGTCCCAGCCTAAGGCGTTGATGAGAGCTGCTTTCTCACCTAACACCTGAGCCGGAGAAAAGAGGAATTCAGCCATTTCGTCGGTGAGTATTCCATTCCGGCGTGCTTGTTGAACAAGTGGTATATCGATATACGTTTCGCAAAAGGGAGTCGATGTCACCGGTGAATCAGCATACCCCCAGGATGAAAAAAAGAGCACCAAAATGGTGAGTAAGATAAGAAAAAATCTTATTTTCTTCATTATAGCTCACTTTCCGCACCCTCTTGGCTAAAACCATTATATTTTTTACCCCGTACATTTTCAATTTATCCTAACCACTCTTCTTCAGTTTCTGTTTGTAGTCGGTGATCGTAATTTTAATTATCTTTTCCGATATCTCTTCCAGCTGCTTAAGCTTGGATATGAGAATTTTGTAATTTTCTAGGTAGCTCCTTACCTCAGAAAGCATACCTTCCGGTACTGAAAAGGTCTTGGTTTTGGCCTGGCTTTTGG
>JAPLGF010000135.1 GCA_026390275.1 Candidatus Atribacteria bacterium | reverse complement strand
ACCCCTTCATCTCCCGGTTAACAGAGACAGATTGGCTGTCTCCCCATGTTGCGACTCCAAACTATTATATAAATTAAAACCAAGAATGACAAAAAAATTTCGATCAATAACCATATTCCAAAAATTGACCAATGAGTATCTTACCATTATTTCGAACGGGAGCGCTCCCTCCCCCCCCTCCTCTGGAATCATTACCTGGTTTCCGATGCAAAAAAATGAAATCGAAATATACTTTTTTCAATTATATTTATTTTGTCCTCTTGTCATTTTGAAACCCTTCCTCTACTATATATAGTGTATGGGATTAAAATACTAATCAATATATTGGGGTAGGTTATGCATTGTCCATCCTGCGGAGAGCCTGATTCACGAGTCATTGATTCTCGGGTCGCTGATGGGGGTTCCGGAGTTCGGAGACGTCGAGAATGCATGAGATGCCGGAAGCGGTTTACCACCTACGAACGGCATGAGCGAGAACCACTGGTGGTCATCAAAAAAGATGGAAGTCGAGAGTTCTTTGACCGGGGTAAGATTTTAAACGGAATGTTAAAAGCATGTGAAAAGCGGCCCATTTCCGTCGATACCTTAGAGTCTTTCACCGGATTGATCGAAAAAGAGATCCGGGACGAGGGGTACGAAGAGGCCCCTTCTTCCCGGATTGGTGAAAAGGTGATGGAAAAACTCAAGAGCCTCGACCAGATCTCTTACGTTCGGTTTGCCTCAGTGTATCGGGAATTTCGTGATGTGGACCAGTTTATCGACATATTATCCACCTTAAAAACCGTGAATAGTGAGAAGTGAGTCGCTAGCTGGAAAATGCTTGAATAGTGAACCATTCCTGGAACTAACGTGTTTGTTTTCTGTCTTTTTACTATTCAGGTGAATAATAAATAGTAAATATTATTCACCTGTTTACCAGATGGAGGGATTTTCGTGAGTAAGTCAATTGATGTCGGGGCGTTGTCTCCTCGGGAAGTACGTAAAAGAGACGGACGGGTGGTGCCTTTTGATCGGAAAAGAATCGAACGGGCCATTTATAAAGCGTTTCAAGCTGTAGGAGAAACATCAGAAACGATTCCGGAAGAATTGAGTGGTATCGTGACCCACAAACTTTTTGAAAAATTTGGAATAGAAACGGTTGTCGATATCGAAACCACTCAGGACGTTGTAGAAGAAACCTTGATTGAAAATGGATATTCCAAGGTCGCGAAGGCCTACATCCTCTACCGGCGAAAAAGACAGGAAGCCCGGGAAGCGCTCCGTGCCGCGGTGGATGTGGAAAAAATTGTCCAGGAATACCTCCTCCAGGTTGACTGGCGGACCCAAGAAAATTCCAACACCACCTATTCCTATCCCGGGCTGGTTCTCCATACTGCCGGATCAGTCATGGCTCACTACACTCTCAACCGCATCTATCCCGATGAAGTCCGTGACGCCCATACCAATGCTGATATCCATATCCATGACCTTTCCTACGGGATCACCGCCTATTGCGCCGGATGGTCCCTGGAAGAATTGATTCGGGAAGGATTCGGAGGAGTGAAGGATAAGGTGGCTGCCGGACCAGCCAAGCATTTTTCCGCTCTGACTGGTCAAATGGTCAATTTTTTGGGAACCATGCAGATGGAGTTTGCCGGAGCACAGGCCTTCAATTCTGTGGATACCTATCTTGCCCCCTTCGTTCGCTATGACCATCTTGATTATCGAATGACCAAGCAGCTGATCCAACAAATGGTTTTTGCCATGAATGTCCCTTCCCGGTGGGGAAGCCAGGC
>JAPLGF010000283.1 GCA_026390275.1 Candidatus Atribacteria bacterium | reverse complement strand
CCATCGTCCGCAGGATTTCCCGCACCGCCTCGGCTCCGATACCCGCCTTGAAATTTGGTTCGTAATGGGTGAGAAGTTTTGCTTCCGTTTCCAGGATCATCTGGGATTTCTTCAAACCGGTATTGCCGGGTTCAATGATTAAGTAGCAGGGTTCTTCCGCCGATTCAGAAAGTATCTCTTCTTCAAAAAGATCTCCAAAAACATCCTGGAGCTGAACAATTTCCGATTCAGACAGTTCTTCATCTCTCTGGTAAGGAAAAGCCTTGATATCAACCACCTCAAAGCGGCTGGCATCCATCTCTTCAACTGAAAAACTCTCCTTGTATTTCGTCCGGAAACGGGTCACCTCTTTCAGGCTCAATTCATCTCCAATGCTAAAGGAAAGGGCATGAACTTCAGTAATCCGGTGAGCGGTTTCCGCTTTAAAAGTAGGGTCATATTTCATGTATATTTTATATTCAGTGTCTCGAATGGTTGCTCCTGGTTCTAAACGAGTGGATCCAGGTTCAACGACTTTATAACAATCTTCCTTTTTTCTTCCGGATGCAAAATAAAGGACCTTCTCCAAGTTTTTCGGAAGGACACCAAGTAAGAGGGCTATTTTACTGGGAATACTTTTAAAATACCAGATATGAGAAACTGGTGCGGCCAGTTCGATATGACCGAGACGGGCACGACGAACCGAAGAACGAGTGATTTCCACTCCACAACGGTCACACACCACTCCTTTATGACGAATCCGTTTATATTTTCCACAGTAACATTCCCAATCCTTGGTCGGGCCAAAGATTTTTTCGCAGAACAAACCATCTTTTTCTGGTTTGAGTGTCCGATAATTGATGGTCTCGGGTTTTTTTACTTCCCCTCGCGACCATTTACGGATCTGTTCGGGAGAAGACAAACCAATTTGAATCGCACCAAGATCATTGACATCAATCAAGGGTTTTTCCCCCTTTTTCTATTTTTTCTCTCGACCCTGAAGGTTAACGCCCAGGCCCAACATCTCGTCATCCACATCTTCCATTTCTTCAATGGATATCTCTTTATGCTTCGAGTCGTAGACTTTGACATTGAGACACAGACTTTGCAACTCTTTAATGAGCACTTTAAATGACTCCGGGACCGAAGGTTTCAGTACATTTTGCCCTTTTACAATGGCCTCATAGGCCTTCACCCGTCCGACGATATCATCAGACTTCACCGTTAATATTTCCTGCAGTGTGTATGCCGCACCATATCCTTCCAACGCCCAGACCTCCATCTCTCCGAAACGTTGACCACCGAACTGGGCCTTTCCACCCAAAGGTTGTTGAGTCACCAATGAATATGGTCCCGTCGAACGGGCATGTATTTTGGTCTCCACCAGATGGGCAAGTTTGAGCATATAAATATATCCCACGGTGATCTCATTATCAAAAGGATCTCCCGTTCGCCCATCGTACACCGTCACTTTTCCCTGGGGGAGCAAATTAAATTCCGGAGAAATTCTCTCGTCAAAAGCGGTAATCGGATAATCGATACCTTCACGCACAGAAACAGTGTTGAGAGCCCGGATGATCTCATCTTCTTTTGCTCCATCAAAGGGGGGCGTCGCCACAAACACCCTTTCTTTATTCGCAATCCATCCTAAATGGGTTTCCAAAATTTGACCGATATTCATCCGGGAGGGTACTCCCAGGGGGTTCAGAACAATATCAACTGGAGCCAGTTCGTCATCATTTTCCCGGGAGAAGACCTTAACATCGATGACTTGTCCATAGTCCCCATGGGGAACCCGGAGAGAGGTATCCCTCACTTCCCGGGCTTTTTCACCAAAAATGGCGCGCAGGAGTCTTTCTTCCGGGGTCAGTTCCGTTTCTCCCTTGGGGGTTACTTTTCCCACCAGGATATCACCCGGCTTGACGTCCGCCCCCACATGGATGATACCATCATCGTCTAAGTTCCGAAGAATATCTTCTCCTAAGTTGGGAATATCACGGGTGATATCCTCGGGACCCAGCTTGGTATCCCGGGCTTCAATTTCATATTCATCGATATGGATCGAGGTAAAGGTGTCATCTTTGACCAGCCGCTCACTGATGACAATCGCATCTTCAAAGTTCCCCCCTTCCCAGGGCATAAAGGCTACCAGTACATTACGTCCCAGGGCGATTTCACCCATGGAGGTGCAGGGACCATCGGCGATGATCTGTCCCAGTTCCACCAGGTCTCCAACTTGTAGGACTGGTTTCTGATTGATACAGGTACTCTGGTTTGACCGTTGAAATTTCTCTAATATATAAACATCACGTTCTCCCTCATTGTTTTCAATTTCAATCGTCAAAGCATCCACTTTTTCCACTTGACCGGGTCGCCGGGCGACAATGGTGGTTCCCGAATCCTGCGCAATCTTATATTCCATCCCGGTTCCCACCAACGGTGGTTTTGAAACCAGGAGAGGAACCGCCTGCCGTTGCATGTTGGTTCCCATCAGGGCACGGTTGGCGTCATTGTGTTCCAGAAACGGGATAAGAGAAGCGGAAGCACTGATGATTTGCTGGGGAGAGACATCGACAAAATCAAGTTTGCCGCTGTCCACTTCCACGATTTTTCCCCGGAAACGAACAATGATATTACCTTCCATGAGTCTTCCGTCGGCATCGACCTGGATATCGCAGGGGGCGATATGATAACGGTCTTCCTCATCGGCCGAGAGATATTTCACTTCATCGGTCAATTTTCGGTTGTCGACCCGCCGGAAAGGAGTGACAATAAAGCCATACTCATTCACTTTGGCATAGATACACAGGGAAGTGATCAGACCGATGTTCGGTCCTTCGGGAGTCTCAATGGGACACATTCTCCCGTAGTGGGTATAGTGAACATCCCGGACTTCAAAGCCCGCCCGTTCACGGCTGAGTCCCCCGGGCCCCAGGGCGCTGAGTCGCCGTTTGTGGGTAATTTCCGATAAGGGGTTGATCTGGTCCATGAACTGTGAGAGGGGACTGCTTCCCAAAAACTCTTTGATAGCGGCGACTACCGGACGAACATTGATCAAGTTCTGCGGAGTCGCAGAATCAGTATCGGGCTGAATGGTCATCTTCTCCCGAATGACTTTTTCCACCCGGAGAAGCCCGGTCCGGAACTGGTTTTGCAGCAATTCCCCCACCGGTCTCGCCCGACGGTTGCCCAGATGATCGATATCGTCATCGTAACCGACCCCATTGTTGAGGTTGAGGAGATAACGAAGTCCACCAATAACATCAGCGTGATTGAGGGTACGACCCTTCCTGACCCGGATCTTCTCGATTCCGTGTACCCGAAGAGTACGAATAGATTCAGCGGTGAGCTCTTCACCATTTCGAATGAGGGTTTCTCTGGTTTCAGATTCTTTTATGTCTTCGCTGACCAATCGGGTTTCAATTTCATCGGTGAGAAGTTCCAGTTCGTCCTCTCTTTCAATATAAACTTTCACCACCTGATCTTCTTCGTTGAATACTTTAATATATTCCACCGAATAATCCAGGTTCAGTTTCTCCACCTCACGCGCCATAATCCGACCGATCTTTTCCCCTTTCTTCATCACGACTTCATAGCGGGCGGAATCACTCGGGTTAGCCTGTGACAGATCCCGCAAGCATTGATGAGTCGCATGATCCAGGATCAGATCTTCCGCAATGATGAATTCTTCAATTCGAACCACTCGTTCTTCCAGCTTCAGTTTATTATTGAGCTTGTAGCGCCCCACCTCTCCTAAATCATAACGGCGAGGGTCAAAGAAAAGGTACTTCATAAAATCACGAGTATTTTCTTCGGTGGGGGGCTCACTGGGTCGCAAGCGACGGAATATCTCCATCACCGCTTCTTTCGAGTTGGATGATGTATCTTTCTCCACCGTTGATTGAATATAGGGATGATGATCGAAGATATTGAGAATTTCTTCGTCATTTTCATAACCAAGAGCTCGAACCAGAGTCATGGCATTGATTTTTCTTCTTTTATCCACCCGGACAAAAATAACATCACCGGGATCAGTCCCAAACTCCAACCAGGCCCCTCGATTGGGAATAATCTTAAATCCATATTCAATTTTCCCGGTGGGAGTGACTTCTTTCGAGAAGAAAATACCCGGGGAACGAATAAGCTGGGTGACCACGACTCGCTCCGCTCCATTCACTACAAAGGTGGCTTTGTCGGTCATAAGAGGAATTTCACCCATATAGACATTTTGTTCTTTGAGCTCGTTGGTCTCTCGGTTAATAAGACGAACGCGGGCATAAAGAGGAGCTGCATAGGTTCTTCCCCGATCTTTACACTCCCGAACCGAAAATACCGGTTGATCGAAACGATAATCCAAAAATTCCAAGACCAATTTTCCAGTAAAGTCCTGGATCGGAAAAATTTCCGTAAAAACCTCTTGTAAACCCTGGTTTTTCCGTTGTTGAGGGGGAATATCATTCTGGAGAAACCACTCGAAGGACTTTTTCTGAATCTCTATGAAGTTCGGAAGGTCAGCAAATGAAGAAATCTTGGCATACGATCGCCTTTTGATGTAACCAGAATTCACCAAGCACACCACCTTTGGGGGAAAAAATAATTAACTTTGTGACCAACGAATAAACTTCCCAGACGAGGAAAGATAGCACCCTGGATTACTTCTCTTCTTGAGGTAATACAAAAACAAACCAGCTTTGGGGGGTGACATAGGTTGTTTTTTCTATCGATGAGAGGTTGATTAACTAATCGAATGGTATATTGTCGTATTGCTGAAACACACGAACACCCGCCGCGCAACAGTTTTGAAAAGTTGATTCCCTGCGTTGGTTCCTGATTTCTTTTCGAACCGACAATTTACTATGATATAAGATGGTTTATCTTCTGTCAAGAATCCGCCCAATTATTTTTTGGGAAAAAGAAGTGAAGCGTAACCAACAACCTGGTCATACTGGCCATTGATATCTCCACTGGTAGCATAATGCAGAAGAGAAGGAGAAGAAGAGTGATGAAATTTTTGAAATTCCATGAGGGTGGCGATTCCACCGGGACCACAAATCGATGCTCCCAGCTTTCTCATGAGAGAATAAAAAGCCGGTGTTTGGAGATTAATGATCTGAGAAATACAGGCCAAATCCTTTTCTCGGATCACCGAATCATCTTCATAATGGGAAAAATCACTGCTGGCAATGATCGCAATCTTTTTTCGTTGGGCCAGTTGAAAGAGGGATTGGGCCATCCGGAGAGCGTTTTCCTCGGTTTGATCTAAGAGAATAATGGGAAGAATACGAACCGGATAGGGAATACAGTACTGGAGCATGGGAATCTGGACTTCAACCGAATGTTCATGAAGATGCGCCCGATTATCGATGGAAAAAATCGGATCCTGGGAAACCAAAAAATCGACTGATTCCAGGTCCACCTCCATTTTTCCTAAGGGGGTGAGCCAGTGTTCAGCTGAACTGAGGGCGACTCTTTTTCCCAAACCCCGATGATTCGGGCCAATAATGACCAAGGTATCAACCGGTTCACAACGGGAAAGAGAATAAAACGACCAGGCCGCCACTCCTCCAGAAAAAAGATATCCCGCGTGAGGACATACCACCCCATTCAGGGAAGTCGTATGGTTATATTGAAGCCGGTCAAAAGCACCCTGTTCGGATTCAAAAAAACTTCGAATCATTTTTTCCAATTCTGTTTTCGATTCTGGATAGAAATATCCGGATACTGCGGGAAGCCTTTCCATACTGTCACCACCTTTTAAACCGCTTCGACCGTATTCGGAAAAAAATGATGAGAAGAACCGCAAGAAGAACGGTGAAAAGAAGAATAAGAACATTCGAACCGCCCAACAGGAGAAACGAAGTCCATATCAAGGGGAAATACGCTTTCTTGTATCCATACTGAATCGCTTTGCGCAAAATATCTTGCACGTCTTGGCCGGATTTCCCCTGACGAGAGACCATGGCTTTTTGATAGTAGAGTTCCCCCAAAACCTGTGACCAGTCCTCCTTCTTCCCGGCATCGTTCATCCAGAGATTCTCCGCCTCCAATATCATGCTTTCGATCTCTCCCTTTTTCCGATACACCTCAAAGAACATACGGGATATGTCGGGCTCCTTTCTTTTCTCCGGAGAGAGGGTTCCGGCCTCTTTTAGGAATTCATCGATTTTATCCTCAGAAAGAAGAGAATCGAGATAGGCTTTTCGATTGAGCAAAAAGTTCATGTTTATTTTTTGAATCCGGTTTCCGCCAGCATCCGCCACCCAGAGGATGCCTTGGGCATCAATCCATATTCCTTCTGGATTGGCAAAGAGGGTAGAGCTTCCTTCGCCGATGATCTCCGCCAGCTCCCCCTTCAAGGTATAGACTTTCACTCGATTATTGCGGTAGTCAGATATCAACACCTGGTCATCCTGAATAAAGATATAACGAGGCCGGTTAAAATCCCCCTGACCGTTTCCTTCTTTCCCAAAGCGGAAAAGAAATTTCCCCGAGCCATCAAACACCTGAATAGCGTGATGAAGCGTGTCGACAACCCACATACGACCGTCATCGTCAACCGAGATCCCCCGAGGATAATAAAACTCTCCATCACCCATTCCCTCTTTTCCAAAGGTCAAAAGGGTTTTTCCATTTTGATCAAAAACAAATGCCCGCGAATTCCCAGTATCCACCACATAGAGTTTCCCGTCGGGTTGGAACCAGATCCCCCGGGGTTCTTTCAAAATAACCCCTTCCGGCTTAAAATCACCCAGGGAAGAAAAGGTAATACTGTTAATGATCTTGATCCGATTGGCTTTTTGTTCGGTAATAAAAAGCCTTTTGTTCTTTTTATCCAGAGCCAGTCCCACCGGTCCTTCATATCCGGTGAGAATTTTTTTGAGTTTTCCCGCCAGATCCAGAATAACAACCCGGTTATTCGCCCAATCCGAGATAAAAACTGAATTCCCATCATCATCGACCAGGATTCCCACTGGATAATTGAAATAGGGGTTGGCATCAGAAATTTCATCAATGGATAGATCGACCTTGAATTCAGCGCCCCAGCTCAGTTCCGGGAGGTGAAAAGAGAACAATAGAATAAAGAAGAAACAGAAGACACCGGCATAGAGTCTAATCATTCTCTGTCGTTCTGACATTTGTCAATTCCTCCATTTTTCCCCGGATACGTCCTGCCAGTTATTCTGGTTCGGGGTCGGCCATTTCGAGTGGGGGGGCATAATTTACCTGAACAGGGAACGGCCGGGGAAAATTCTTTCCCCGCGGCATGCTGTAGTACGTCCCTG
>JAPLGF010000170.1 GCA_026390275.1 Candidatus Atribacteria bacterium | reverse complement strand
TGACAGGCACCGTAAAGTTAATAAAGTTAATACCAGGAGACACAGATCGGATCAATAACTGTATAACTTGGTGACAGGCACCATCAAGTTTTAATTGTCGCTGATCAGCAGGCACCGGAAACCTCCCAGGAGGCGTAGATCGGCACCGTAAAGTTAATACCGTAAAGTTAATAAAGTTAATACCAGGAGACACAGATCGGATCAATAACTGTATAACTGAGTGCCAGGCACCGTAAAGTTTTGCCATAGTGACGAGTTTTGAATAAGAATCCCTCAATGGCGGGATTCTCTAAGCTTCCATGCGGAAGTTGGGTTAAGTTAGTGCACCCCAGGCACCGGAAACCTCTTCCCGATGGTTGAGAGAAAAAGTGACCAAAACTTAATAACTTGATAACTTGGTGACAGGCACCATCAAGTTATCTTTGGAGCAAGAAGGCCACACCGACTCCGGTGATGCTGCTGCGATCGCCAAAGCCGAGTTTTTGTTTCCCAACCGCCTCTCTGATCATCCTCTCTGAATCCGGTGAAGCCCTGGCGGCCCTTTCGAAAAGTCGACGCCGACTGGTGAAGGGGAAAACCGCCGATAAAAACCGACTCCATGTCCTTTTGAGTGAAAGCTATGGGACTTGCTACAAAACCTTGAAAACCAAAATCAGCATCAATACCCAAAAAGGACGTCGCTTCTTTCATCGTTTTCCCTCCATCAACGCTCTCCTCTCTTCTCCTGAGAAAGAGCGGGAGCTGGCTTTCTTCTTCCCAGAAAAAGGAGAGGCTCTCCTCGCCGAAGAAAGACCCTGGTCGAGTATCGTCTACCTCGAAGCTCTCGAAGCCGAAGCCCACCTCCTCATCGATCACATTGAAAACACCGAAAAGATGACCGAAGAGCTCAAAAAGAAAATCACCGCCGTCCTTCCCAGCCAAAAGGAAGCCCCGCTTCTATTGAGCATCCCCGGTGTGGGACCAATCTCGGCCGCCACCATCATTGCTGAAATGAAGACCATCGACCGCTTTCCCAGTGAAGCCAAATTCGCCGGCTATTGCGGTCTCGGTCAACTGGTTTTCCAGAGTGGAGAACAGTCTCCTTGTTTCAAAAAGCGCACCATGTATAACCGAGTACTCAGAGGAGCCTTCTTCGATGTGGCTTTTTCCGCCATTAGCATTAGTAAAAGCGGTCTCGCTCGCACCTACTATCGCAAGAAACGCCAAGAAGGAAAAACCCATCGCCAGGCACTCCTCCGTTTAGCCCGGTATTATGCCCGGATCGTCTATTCGATTTTGAAAAAACAAAAGACCTATCAGGAAATAGTTTCCGAGCGGGACCGGGTGTTATAGGTCGTTTCAGAGCCTTCCTTCTGGTTTTTCATTGAATATCTTTTTGTCACCGATTGGTGGAGAAAAGGGGAACCCTGGAAAGGGGAATGATTCCTCCTCACTACCAAGGGATATTGTATTGGAGAATATGAGATGGGACATTGGAAAAACAGACCGTTGATGAATAAAATATTCAATACATCCCACCCATGGGAGCAGCCCGTTTTGTTTTTCATGACGGATAGGGTTGGATTGATTGTTTTAAAACCAGGTTTAAATATTTTTCAAGACCTATTGACATAGGAAGTTGACAGGAAAAACAAGTTTTTCATTCTTATATGGTGCCGTTTCACGGCATGGCAGCCTATCCTGGAAAAGTCCCCTCTCGAGAGGGGTGGCGCGGAGCGACAGGGTGGGTTTATTGTAGGAGCAGCATCTTGCTGCGATATCAATATGAATTTGCATTATTGACTCTCCTTTTGGACAAAGGGAGTTGGAGAGATTTGATCTTTTATGACAAACATTTGTACCTCGCGGGTATTCCTGTGAACAAAAAACTGTCAAATCCCCCATCCTCCAATTTTTTTAAAGGGGGATATAATCATTAGATGTAATTGGGTCGCTCGTTGGAAAGTCAAGATTGCGGTATTATTTCAGAAAAATTACCAGATAATTTTTATAGTGATAAGGTTTGATGTTTGTAAATTTTTCTGAAAATCCTCCTGACCACTGATAGCCTGTAAATAAATGGTGGAATCCTCACCGGGCATGAGAGGAATCGACGAAAGTTCACAATCAAATTGCATCGTTCCATCGTCCTTTAATTGCCCCCAATAAATCAAAATGGGTAAGTCTAAATCGATCTGTATCCCTTTATAGAAGCTCTGGCCTGTCTCGGTACTTTCAAATACCGCCACCATGTCTTTTGGAAACCCCTTAATATTCACAGTTACTGTCTCTTCAGGGTTGACATTTAAAAGATCAATATCATCCATAAAACTCATTTTAAGCGATGTAACTATGGCAGGTGTTGGAGTGGTTATTTGGGGAATCGTTTTTCTTTGAAATATCCATCCTCCAAATGGAAACGAACAGGAAATGGGAAGTTGAGTAAAAAGGGGAAGGCAACGACATTGAATGATTGAATCTTCTGAGTTTATTCCAATTTTTTCTTCAGAATTTGATGGCGCTTCTTCGCCAGAAGCCGATGATAATAATTGTGAAATAAGCAGAATTATTAACAGAAATGTGAAAAATCGCATTTTAAACATAGGTCTTCATGGTTTTTGGGCAGCATGATCCCACGTTTCCCAAGAGATAGAGTGATAAACAACTGCCTTGCCTCCTCCGGTTGGCATAGCAATTTCATAATATCCAATCCCGACTTTCCCATCCTCGCGGACAACCGCATAAATCGTCCAGTATCCACCGTAGATACCCGGATTAAATTTCGGGGCTCCACCAGCTGAGAGTGGCATGACCGTTTTTTCTTCTCCTACCTTAACTGCCGATTGAGCCTTGGCAGCCGGAATGATCCAGTAAAACAACAGATTTAGGAATAACCCAACGGTAAATATTAAAAGTAGAATGGTAATTCCTTTATGGCTGGTAATAAAAGACATCAAAATCTCCTCCTTAAATAAATTGAACTTACCTAATATTACTCCGTTAAGTGTCATCCCACCTAATCAGCCTCCCACAGGTGTGGCAGAAGCCGAGGTTCCGCAGGAAGATGGCTTGGAGTTCCCTCTTGGTTCTGCGCAGGGTCCACCCAGACCCAGTAGTTTTTTTTTAGGCGCAGCTCCTCCAAGAGCAGGAAGTCAAAAGCGATCATGGTTAAGGTCAGGTGATGATGCCAACCAGTGAAAGATCGGCCCTCGAAGTGATCCAAGCCCAGGTCGTCCTTCAGTTGCCGGTAGTTCTTCTCGATCCACCAGCGGATCTTGGCCCAGTAGACCAGCTCCTGCAGAGCGCTCTCCTCAGGCAGGGAGGAGAGCCAGTACTTGAAGGGTTCAGGCGTTCCAGAGGGCCACTCCACCAACAGCCACTGCCTGAACTCGATCACCTGGCCGCGGTCGTGTCCATGCGAGGGTTGCACCCGCAAGGCGGCGAAGCGGCTGGTCATCGGCCCCTTACTCCCTTCTCGCCAGGTCACGGTCTGCCAGGCACTCTCCGGCAAAGCCCGGCTGACCTCCAAGGCGCTGGAAGGGACAGGCAAGGGTTGCACCTTCCGCGGGCGGCCGGGCTTTGCCGTTATCCGGCTGGGCGCGACCGGGATGACCTCCCCGGGAGAAGTCCAGACTCCGAGGTCCCGCTGCACCCCGACCAGGTACGGCAGACCCCGCCGGCGCAGCTGGAGACGGAACTCGGTGGCGACGCCGTACCCGGCATCAGCCACGATGACCAGCGCTGGGATGGCGGCCCAGGACTGGACCTGATCGATCATCTGGAGGCCCAGTTGCCACTTGCTGCGGAAGGGAGTGTCGGCGGGGATCCCGGCCTTCTCTGCTCGGAGGGGATCTTGGATCCAGCTCTCCGGCATGTAGAGCTGGAAGTCGAGGGGGAAGCACCCTTCCTCGGTGGCGTAGTTCAGGCTCACCCCGATCTGGCAGTTGCCGATCTTGCCGAGGGTGCCGGTGTATTGCCGGGCCACGCCCACGGAATGCTGGCCCTCTTTGGGGAAGCCGGTGTCGTCGAGGAGCCAGGCTGCCCGGGGGCTGAGGTGCGGCACCATCTGCTCAGCGAGCTGCCGTCGGAGAGGCTTCCAATCCCAGGGGCTCTGGCTGACGAACTGCTGGAGGGCTTGTTCATTGCCACCATACTGCTGGGCCATGCCGGCGGCGGTCTTTCTCCTCCCCTCGAGGAGAAGGCCTTGTACGTAGAACGCTCCCTGCCGACGTCGCTCCCATCGACCGACGGTGGCAAAGAGGGGCTTAAGAAACGCTTCGAACCGTGCTCTTGCTTCCACCAACGCTTTTCTGTCCATGCTTTGATCTTAGCATAAGGAGAGTTGGATTGCAAATACTTAACGTAGTAATATTAACATGGTAACAAAAACCATCAAAAAGAACTCCAGCCCTGTCCTTAAGAAGGAATTTACCTTCTTAAAGATAATCTACCTTGGTATTGAAGGAATTAGGTGAAAGGAGTATTTCGTCTCAACGGTTGGGATCAACGAAACCATAATCCGCAAATATGTTGAGATGCAGGAAAAGGAAGAGTCAGGACAAGCGCAGCTTGAATTGTTTTAAGTTCCCCACCGGTTAAGGCGGGGGTATTTATTTAACTGGCGTCGTTTAATTCCCAATAAGCGTTTGAGCCCTTAAATATTTCATTCTTTTCGGCGTAGTCTATTGCCTTTTTCCCATTATTATCTACAATCTTTGCATTCGCTCCTCCCTTGAGGAGAGTAGTGATGACCCCTGGATTCTGGTTCTTTTCTGCAGCATACATGAGGGCCGTCTTTCCATCTTTATCCCTGGCATTGACATCAGCACCGGCTTTGATGAGTGCAGTAACGACCTCCTGGTTCTGGTTATACATTGTGGCCTTCATGAGCGCCGTCGATTTGTTTGTACTATCCCTGGCATTGACATCAGCACCGGCTTTGAGGAGAGTGATGATGACCTCTGGATTCCGATTGAATGCTGCAGCATATATGAGCACTGTCCATCCATATTCATTATCCCTGGCATTGACATCAGCACCTTGAGCCAAGGCTTTTAGGATTTCTTCTGGAGTGCCGGTTGCATACAAAAAAAAATCTGTTGCAAAAGCCAGAACATTAAATCCCAAAATAATCACCAGAACGAGCACCAGTAAAAGACCTTTGTTGGCTTTCATTCCCTTATCCCCTTTCCTTAGGGAAGCTTTTTCGGAGATAAAAAATACTCATAAAATCAACTTATATAAATAAGATTATAACATTCTCCCTCTGCGACCAATTCCTGAATTTTCAAATTAATGAATGTTTTTCACTTAACAGGTCAATTGTGTCATTTGTGTTATTGCGTCACAATTTTATAAAGTCAGGAGGGAACAAAATAGAGATACACCCGCACCCATGCCTCCTGGTTCCTCTCCCATCATGGACGCCGAGTCTTTCTCGCCCTCACCTTCCGTTCGCATACCAAACCAGGATGGGTAATGATGAGTTCCCGGGAGGGAAATTACTACCAAATCAACAAATCTTAAATCACAGCTCAAAGGTAAATCCCTTCTCCCGGAACAGCCTCAGGCACACATCGGCCACTTCTTTATCGTAGAGTATCCCGGCATTCTTCTCGATCTCCTCCAGGGCGGCGTTGATTCCCAAGGCCGGCCGATAGGGCCGGTGGGAGGCCATGGCTTCCACCACATCGGCCACAGCCAGAATCCGGGCCTCCATCAGAATCTCCTCCCCTTTCAGACCCCGGGGATAGCCAGAACCATCCCTCCGTTCATGGTGCTGGAAGACCATCTCCGCCAGGGGCCAGGG
>JAPLGF010000279.1 GCA_026390275.1 Candidatus Atribacteria bacterium | reverse complement strand
TATAAAATAATTTTATACATCATCAAAATCGGTGTATTGACCTCGGTTAATCTCTTCCACGCCCTGATCAAATCGAATTTTTTCATCCTCGGTCATCGGTTCTTTTTCACTCAACAACCATCGGATATGATTAAAAAGTTCTTCTAATTCTTGTTTGGTCAGAGAATCCACTTGCTTAATTAATTCTTCGACAACCATATTCACCATGAATCCTCCTATAAAGAATGACCATAAAAAATCCTTTTAATATGATTTAATCTTCGGTCGTTGTGATCTTTATTTCTAATCGGAATTTCCTTTGATTCATTTATTCTGAGAAAAATTTTTTAATTCTCATTCTTCAATTATGTCTATATTATAACTGATCTTATTCTAGAAATTAGAGTCTATCGTCCCATTTTATATGAATTTCTTGGGGCAGGTCTTGAAAAGACGGTTTTCTCCCCATTCTTTCTTTCCTTAACCAATGCGAATCGAATGATTTATCGGTGCCTATCACTCACTTATTATGAGTGGGAAGGGAAATTGCTACGATAGCCTCTTTTGAATCCTTTTTTAAGACGTTAAAAACTGAATTAGCGTGAAATTCTCGTGAAATTCTCGGGGTCAGGTCTTGATAGGTGAATTTCATACTGAGAACTGATATTTCAAGACCTGACCACCTTGCTCCTGTGGATGTTTCCGACGAACTCAACCGGGCCACCTTCCAGATCAAGAGATCGGTAGACCCGATTCTGGATTGGTACGCCCAGACCGATCCGGACACCGGTATTCAACGGGCTGCCAAGCTTGCTTTGGACCTGGTCAGCCACTGGCGCGCGAAACCCAAGAAGGTTCTGGCTCTGGATATAAAACAGACGAGCCTCTTTGACTTATTGGAGGAAGTATGATCTAATTTAATAATACTTTTTCGCCGATAAGTATAGTTGACCGATAGCCAAGGATACCGAGGTATCATCGAATGAAACCGGAAGACTTCACAGATGAAAAAGCAGGTCGGCTCATCAAAGGTCCACAAGGATATTGGGCGTTCGTCCCTGATTCTTTGCCCCCACACTTGTCCGTTGACTGGGATCTGGCAAGCCTGCTCTCCCAGGCTGATAGGGCTCTGAGCGAATTGGGCGGACTGGCCCGCAACTTACCCAATCCACATCTGCTTATAGGGCTTTTTGTGCGGCGCGAGGCGGTGCTGTCTAGCGGGATTGAAGGCACTCAGGCCTCCCTTTCAGATCTTTTCTATTTTGAGGCGGCCCACTTTGAGAAGACTCCGCTGCCCCAAAAGCCACCTTCAGACGTTAGAGAAGTCGCCAACTATGTGAAAGCCCTTGAATATGCTCTTAAACGCATCAAAGATCTGCCGTTAAGTCTCAGGTTGATCAAGGAACTTCACGAGATTTTGCTTTCAGGTGTAAGGGGAGAGCACTGGACACCAGGAGAATTCAGGCGATCTCAGAACTGGATCGGGCCGCACGGCTGCACCCTCATGGATGCGACCTTTGTTCCGCCACCCCCGCAAGAAATGATGGAAGCCTTGGGGCAGTTTGAAAACTTTCTACACAGCCCCTCTAATCTTCCACCACTCGTCCGAATCGCATTGGCCCATTATCAGTTTGAAGCCATTCACCCTTTCTTGGATGGAAACGGGAGGATTGGCCGTCTATTGATTTCCCTGCTTTTATGTCATGAAGGTTTGATTGATCAGCCGCTCCTTTATCTGAGTGCCTTTTTCGAGCACAGACGCCTGAATTACTATCAGAGGCTCCTTGACGTCAGTATAGGGGGAAAATGGCGCCAGTGGATAGAGTTTTTCTTGGAAGGGGTAGTCGAACAATCCCATGACGCGATATGGAGAACAAATCAGCTTCTCGGGCTTTGGCAGGTTTATAGGACAAGGCTCCAAGAAGCCCGTTCTTCGGCTTTGCTTCTCCAGATTGTGGACCGACTCTTTGAGTACCCGGTCCTGAGTGTACCCACTACAGCAAGATTCCTGAATGTTACTCACCGATCCGCCGCTAAACTCGTCGAAAAATTGGTCGGCATGGGGATTATTGCAGAGATGACAGGACGGGAGCGGTACCGGATTTATGCAGCCAAGGAAGTAATCGAGACAATTGAATCGTCAGAGATTCGGAATACCGAGAACTCCGCTCCAGGAGAGAAACCATTATGTTGTCATTCTGAGGAGTCTGGTCGCATTTTACCAGACGACGTGAGAATCCCATCTTTTAAATAATAAAAGGATAAATGATGAGATCCTCACGCCCTCAAAATACCAGGGCTCAGGATGACAACATAAACGACTCCCGACTCCCGGTCCTTCCCAACTCAACACCTCAACAACTCCCCAACTCAACATTTTTACCCGACTCCCGGTCCTTCCCAATCTACCCGATTGGAACTCCCCTTTCCATGAGAAAAAGCTATTTTGGACAGATGTGATATTTTATAAATCTTCTACACCTCCTTATCCTCTTCTCGGTCAACTGATTGAGTGGGGAGCTTTTTTGATGTTCCACCCGAAGGTCCTCCTGGGTCAAGGCAAGGTAGCGCTTCGTCATGTTGAGGTCGGCGCATGGCCATGGTGCGCTGCAGGGCGAAGATATTTCTGCCATTACGGAGATAAAGGAGGGCGAAGGAATGGCGCAGGTCATAGGGTGTGATCTTATAGCCGATCTTGGCGCGGTATTTACTCAGCCGGTGACCGAAGGAGTTCCTCTCCATTTTTTTTACCGTCGTAGGAACAAAAAACCGGGAAGTTGAACCAGACGGAGGGGCGGACGGTTAGCAGTTTTTGAATAGTATTCGATACCATGGGTGAGAAATTCGTTCTATGAAGCATTTGGTGGAGATGACGGGACTCGAACCCGTGGCCTCCGGCTTGCAGAGCCGGCGCTCTCCCAACTGAGCTACATCCCCAGGTTTAAATGCCTATCACAAAGCCAAATTCCCGGACACTTCATTTTTTTCC
>JAPLGF010000272.1 GCA_026390275.1 Candidatus Atribacteria bacterium | reverse complement strand
AGGGGAAATTGAAAAAGAACTGGGAGTAGGGATCAAGGTGGTGACCATCGTAGATAAAGAATGGGCCCTGGAACGCCCTCTGGTGGTTCCACCCGATATTAAAAGCGTCAATCCAGCAGATATCCTAGAGAATCCCGAGATCGAAATCGTGGTGGAAGCCATCGGTGGGATCGAACCAGCTTTCGATTTTGTTTCCCAGGCTCTTTCTCGGGGAAAAACGGTGGTCACGCCCAACAAAGAACTGATTGCCAAGAAGGGTCGGGAGCTCTTTCAGATCGCCGCTCAAAATGAGACCGAAATTTTTTTTGAAGGAGCAGTGGGTGGCGGCATCCCCATCATTCATAGCCTGAAAGAACAACTTCTGGGGGATGACATATTAGAGGTTATTGGAATCGTCAATGGAACTACCAACTTCATCCTCTCAGAAATGTCCACGAAACATACCTCTTTCGAAAAAGCCTTAGAGGAAGCCAAGAAAAAAGGTTATGCGGAACCGGTTCCCACCAATGACGTCGAAGGATTCGATGCCGCTTATAAGATTACCATTCTCGCATCGCTCTGTTTCCATGGCCGGGTGGAAGTGGAGAAGGTATTTCGGGAGGGAATCACCCGGATTCTACCGGAAGATATTGAATATGCCCGGGAGTTGGGGTATGTCATCAAACTTCTGGCCATTGCTCGGCGGTGGAAAGAAGGAATCGAACTCCGGGTTCAACCGGTTCTTCTCACCTCCACCCATCCTTTGTCCACTGTGAATGGGGTGGAAAATGCAATCTTCGTGCATTCTAAGACTCGTGAACTCACCTTCCGGGGACCGGGAGCCGGGGGAGATGCTACGGGAAGTGCCATGGTGGGAGATATCATCGATGCCATCCGGAATATTAAGTTTGAAGCCAAAGGACGAGTCGGTTGTACCTGCATGCGTGATTTGGTGGTGGTGCCGGTTGAAAATCTATCCACTCAATTCTGTGTGCGGGTTCTGGCCTTCGATGTTCCGGGGGTCCTGGGCAAAATTGCCACGGAATTTGGGAGCGCCGGGGTCAGCCTTTCTGCAGTGAAACAGCCGGTAAGTACTCCGGGAAAATTGACCTATATTTACTTCCTCACCCATCAAGTACAGGAATACAAACTGGCAGAATCAGTAGAAAATATCAAGAAACTCGAAGTGGTGAAAGATGCCTATGCCATTCGAGTGGAAGATGGACAATAAGTTTTTTTTCAGGGGAGAGACGTATCTATCAGACCATCTTTCTCCTCTGAAAGTCGAAATAGGAGGGACGGTTTTTGGAAAGCGAGGAAATCATCACTGTTTTACGATGTTTACGTTGCCAGAAAGAAACCGAGCATCGGGTGGTTTATCGCGGTGGTTTTATCAGTTCCATTATCTGTAAAGAATGTAATCTGGAAGTTGGTTTTGATCAGCCCAAGCTGCTGAGTTGTTATGGGGAAGATCTGGTGAAAAGAGTGCTTACCAAGCCACGTCGGATCACCGATGAATACCAGAAAGACCTCATCCATTTCGTAAGCAATATTCCCTTTCGGATCATCACCAAACCCTATCGTATCATGAAAGAACTCGAATCGTTAAAAGAGTAGCGGCTGTTTACGGTCTCCCGTTCAATGTTTTTTCCAGGTATAGATGACAGGCTACCGTGTGTCCGGCCACGACTTCCAGTTTTTCTGGAATGCACTGGGAACAGATTGCCATCCGTTGTAGACAACGGGTGTGGAAACGGCATCCGGAGGGAGGATGGAACGGACTGGGGGGATCTCCTTCCACCAACAGGTGGTTTCTCTTCCGAGAGGGGTCTGGAACAGGGATGGACGAAAGAAGTGCCATGGTATAGGGATGGAGCGGGTTTTGAAAGATTTCCTCGGTCTCGGAATACTCCACGATCTGACCTAAGTACATGACCGCCACTCGATTGCTGATGTGTTTCACCACACTCAAGTCGTGAGAAATGAACAAAAAAGTCAGGTGCATCCGGTTTTGGAGGTCAATGAGAAGGTTTAGGATCTGGGCTTGAATCGAGACGTCGAGAGCAGAAACGGGCTCATCACATACCACAAATTCGGGATGGAGAATGAGGGCCCGGGCAATGCCAATCCGTTGACGTTGTCCCCCGGAAAACTCGTGAGGGAAACAACAGAGGTCAGAAAGCCCTAACCCCACCTGTTCGACGATTTCTTCCACTTCCTTCTTCCGTTGGTGGGAATCGCGGATTCCATGGATGACGAGTGGTTCCTCCAGAATAAAGCGGACCGATTTCCGGGGATTGAGAGAGGCAAA
>JAPLGF010000057.1 GCA_026390275.1 Candidatus Atribacteria bacterium | reverse complement strand
TCTTCAATCCGGTATTGACCCTGGAAGGGTTAAGAGTAATCAATGAACTCAATCAAAAATGAAGAGAAGACACCGGATATCGCGATCCTGGGAGATCAATCCCAGCTCACCGGTCACTTTCACACTCCCGGAACCGTAATGGTCCAGGGAGAATATCGGGGATCGATCGAGTGTCAGGCGATGATTGTCACCAGAAAAGGGATGATCGATGCCCAAATCGATGCCCAGAGTATTGAAATTTGGGGTGTTTTCAACGGTTTTGCCCGTTCAGACAAAGTAATCTGCCGGAGTACGTCAAAAATTCGAGGTTTTATCATGTCGTACGGAATGGGCATCGAACCGGGAGCCATTTTTGAGGGTGGATTAATATTCCCTCTGTTGGGTGAGGAGAACGATGAAACAAAAAAAGATCGTGAGCGTTAGTCTGGGCTCTTCCCGCCGAAATCATACTGCCGAGATCGAGTTGATGGGGTATCGCCTGAGCGTGGAAAGGATCGGCGTGGATGGTGATAAGAAAAAATTTGTGGACTTGTTAAAGCAGCTTGATGGGAAAGTAGATGCGTTTGGTATTGGTGGTGCTGACCTTTATCTTCGGGCTGGACATTATAAGTATAAAATCATTGAGATCGCCAAAATGGTTTCAGTTCTTCAAAAAACGCCCATCGTGGATGGTGGTGAGTTGAAGGAAACCTGGGAAAGATTAATCCCCCGGTATCTGGTGGAAGAAGAAGGACTGGAACTTTCTGGGAAGACCGCTCTTTTTATGAGTGGAATGGATCGTTATGGGTTGGCGGAAGGACTTCAAAAGGAGGGCTGTCGTCTCCTCATCGGTGACCTGCTTTTTGCACTGGGTATTCCAATACCTCTCTCCCGCCTTTCCACGTTGCGGTTTCTGTCGGTGGTCATGATGCCTTTTTTACGGCGTCTACCCGTTAGTGTTCTGTACCCCACCGGAAAAAAACAGGATGAACGCTCTTCCCGGGCTCCTCACCTCTTTCAGAAAGCGGATATCGTAGCGGGTGATTTCCTTTTCATTTATCGTTTCATGCCGGAGCGAATGGATGGAAAAATCATCATCACCAATACCGTCACCAGTAGTGACATTGAAGAACTTCGTAAGGCGGGAGTTCAGATGTTGGTGACGACCACTCCCGAGATGAACGGACGTTCGTTTGGAACCAATGTTCTTCAAGCTATTTTTGTTGCTATTCTGGGAAAAAAGCCGGAAGATATCGCACCAGGAGACTATGTTGAAATGATGAAGAAGATGGGGATACGACCTCGAGTCGTTCGGTTTTGAGGAGGATACCGGATGGAAAACCTGACCAATGAAGAGAAAAACTTAATTGTTGAGGAAACAATTGAAAAGTACGCCCAATATATTAATCCCGGTCTGGCCCGATACTATAAAATTGCCCAGCTGGAGACCGTGGAATGGACATCGCGCAATTCCTCAGTATTTGATATTTTTGGTCATGAATATATCGATTGCTTGGGGGGGTTCGGGGTCTTTAACGTGGGGAGGAATCATCCCCGGATTATCCAGGCAGTGAAGGAGCAACTGGATCGGCTTCCCTTATCCACCCGGACTCTTTTCAACAAACATCAGGCGGATCTGGCTGAGATGCTGGCGAAAATAACGCCGGGAAAGTTGCAATACTCTTTTTTTGGAAACAGTGGAACCGAAGCGGTGGAGGGGGCCATCAAGCTCGCGCGTTTTTATACCGGAAAGAAAAAATTGGTTTCCGCCCAAAATAGTTTTCATGGGAAAACAATGGGGTCGCTCAGTATATCCGGGAGAGATGTCTATAAAAAACCTTTTGAGCCCTGTCTTCCGGAAACCTATCAAGTTCCTTTTAACGATGTTGCTGCCATGGAGCAGGCCGTTGACCATGATACCGCGGCGGTCATTCTGGAGCCGGTTCAGGGAGAAGGAGGAATCAACATCCCGGAACGGAACTATCTCTCCCAGGTCAAGGCAATTTGTGAGAAGAATGGGGCTCTCCTCGTTCTTGATGAAATTCAAACCGGGTTGGGACGGACGGGAAAAATGTTTGCCTGTGAACATTTCGATGTGATTCCCGACATCATGACTTTGGCCAAAGGGCTGGGAGGAGGGGTTCTTCCCATCGGAGCTTTCATCAGTACCCCTGAAATCTGGAAAGTTTTCGAAGACCATCCTTTCATTCATTCTTCTACCTTGGGGGGAAATCCCCTGAGTTGCGTGGCGGGCATTGAAACCTTGAAAATTTTACAGGAAGAACATCTTCCCGATCAGGCGGCTCAAAAAGGAGAATATGTTCTCAAACAACTGAAAAAAACTCAGGAAAAATACTCCGAAATCATTCAGGATGTCCGGGGGATCGGTCTCCTCATCGGAATCCAGTTCTCCGATCCGGATATTGCCTCCTTGCTCGCGATGGAAATGGCTCATCGTCGGGTTCTGGTCGCTTATACCCTCAATAATCCCACGGTTATTCGAATTGAACCCCCTCTCACTATTTCCTTTGAGTATTTAGAAAAAGCATTGGTGATCCTGAATGAGTCATTGATGAGCGTTAAGGGCATTATTGATGAGATAGGAGGAGATTAAAACATGGGCATAGTCAGTGATTCCATCACCATTGAGAGAAAGGCCGAAGACGTTTTTTCTTTGGCCATGAATATTGAAGAACTTGCTCACTATCTGCCGGATCTCAAAGAAGTGAAAATTTTAAAGAAGGATGGAGGGGAAGTGGATAGTTTCTGGAAGGGGAGTTTTCAAGGGCGAGAAGTGAAATGGACGGAAAGGGATATCTGGGATGCCGAAAAAAAAGAATGTCGTTTTTTTATCCTGGAAGGTGATTTTAAGAAATACGAAGGGACCTGGACATTTCTTCCAGATGGAGAAAACCAGACCCGGGTGGTACTCTCGTTGGAATATGATCTCGGTCTCCCGCTGGTGGGTGCCCTCATCAATGCCTTTTTAAAGAAAAAAATGCTGGAAAATACTCAGGCTATGTTAAAAGCTCTCAAACAACTGGTAGAAAAATAGTGAGAAGGTGGTCATGTGGATAGTTTTGGTTTCATCATCCATGCCATGGATGTCCAGGACATCAGAGAACATAAAAAGATACTCCGGTTTCTCCCATCTCGAACGGTGGAATATATTTCCTCCCGGTTTTCCCCTTTTATTCTTTCCCATATCACCGGGGTTCGTTCCACCGCCACAGGAAAAGAAATCGAAGGGTGGTTTGTGGGACTGCCGATGACCTCTCGGGTGCTGGTAGAATATGATTTTGGGTTTGTGGCTCAACAAATTCATAAGTGCGGTCTTTTAGCGGAAGAGCTGGGGGCCAAGATCATCGGTTTGGGAGCCTTTACGTCCGTGGCCGGAGATGGAGGTATCACCCCGAAAAAGGGACTTCGCCTGGCGGTCACCACCGGGAACAGCTATACCGTTGCCACGGCCCTGGAAGCCACCACCATGGCCGCCCAAAAAATGGACATTGATATACAAAGAGAAGATATTGCGGTAGTTGGTGCTACCGGTTCCATCGGGAAAGCCTGTGCAGTCATCCTGGCCCAGGGGGGAAAGAGGGTTCGGGTGGTCGGGCGGGATGGGGAGAAAGTCAAACGGGTGGGTGACGAAATCCAGAAAGTCAGCGGTACCCCAGTGCAAACCTTCACCGATGTGGAGGAAGGGATTCGGGGTTCGAAAATCGTTCTAACGGTCACTTCTGCTATGGGGAATATTGTGAAGGCTGACTGGATTGAGCGAGGGGCAGTGGTCTGTGACGTCTCCCGACCCCGAAATGTGGCAAAAGAAGTCATGCATACCCGGAAAGATGTTTTGGTGATTGAAGGCGGGATTGTTGATGTTCCCGGTCATCCCGATTTTGGGATGGATTTCGGTTATCCTCCCGGAAAGGCGTATGCCTGTATGTCGGAGACCATGATTCTTACCTTGGAAGGGAGATTCGAAGACTATACTCTGGGGAAAGATGTCCAGGTGGAGCGGGTGAAAGAGATCAATGAATTAGCCAAAAAACATGGTTTTCGGGTTTCCGGTTTGCGGAGTTTTGATCGGGAAATGTCGGATGAAGATGTCGAATCAATCAGAAAAAACCGATGATATTACAGACCAAGAAGAGCCATTCACAGTACTTTAGTGGTAGAATTGGCGTTGATCTACCCCGGAAAAACCGTGAATCGTGAAAGATTTGTTGAGATGTTGAAGATTAAAAAAAATTTCCGTCTTCTTTTTTTGCAGAAAAAGGGGGTGGGAGATCAGTCTCTTTTGTTTGGGAAGATCGTTTTCGTGGTGATGACATTTCAAATACTGGGAGGGAATGTCAATATTCAATGAATTTTGTCTTGACCAAGGGGTACACTTTAGATTTTTATTCGAATATTTGACATTAAAATTAAAATAGAGTAAACTAAAAGAATATAAATTTTGGTTTTTATGGGGGTGTGAATTACATCATTTAAGATAAAAAAGTTTATACTTTATATTAGATAAAATAAACAGGGAGGAAGAGCGCATGTTAAAGAGAAGAATAGGGGTTACATTATTAGTTTCAATGATGGTTTTATTAATTATGGTTAGCGTAGCTTTCACCAAAACGACCCTTGTTGTGGCCACTGAGGATCGCCCACTTCAAAGGGTAATTTCTAATCTTACCCCAGAGTTTGAAAAGATGACCGATATAATCATTCAATATGTATACTATCCATCAGCCGAACTTCGTTCAAAAATGAGATTAGATGCCTCGCTAGGAACCGGTGAATTCCAAGTAATGTATATTACCGAAGCAAGCATTAACGAAATGGGTAGCAATGGATGGTTAGTACCAATTAAAGAATTTTACCCTGAGAAATATGATTTTAATGATTTTTTACCATCAATAGTTAATATATTGAGTGATAATGGTATCGATTATGGTGCTCCTTTACAAGCTGAAACGACCTGGTTGATGTACCGGAAAGATTTGTTTGAAAAAGATGGAATAAAAGTACCAGTAACCTTGGATGAATATATAAAAGTCTGTCAGCATTTTTATCAACCCCCTGATATGTTCGGAGGAGTGGTTCGCGGAGATCGCGGGCATGGTTATAATGTTTGGAGATGGAATCAATTTTTTGCTGTTTGTGGTGGAAAATATATGGAAGATGGAAAATGGGTATTTGACAAATACATTGATGCAGCAGTTAAAGCCACCGAATATTACATAGAAGTAATTAAAACCAGCCCTCCTGGTGGGGAAAAGTTCTCCTATCTCGATGCCTGGGATGCTTTCAATGCAGGAAGAGTAGCAACTTTTATTGGTGCTAGCGCTAAATATGGAACTACTGAAAATCCTGAGGAATCGCTAGTTGCAGGAAAAGTAGGATATGCACCTCCACCCTATTATTCTAATCCTGTCGCTGCTGGTGGCGCTCATGGTTATGTTATTTCTAGTGTAGGTTGTAAAACTGATGATATGAGAAAATTAGCCGGTGAGTTTATTGGTTGGGCAACATCCAAGGAAATGGAATTGGCAAGAGTAAAAGACGGGAAAGAAGCCTTAAATTGCACAAGAAAGAGTACTTTTGAAAGTGAAGAATTCAAGAAACAAATCCCAGCCGAAGTTCTAAAAGCTCTTTCTGATACCCTAGCCATCAATGTACAGGTACCTCCAACAATACCTCAATGGCCTGAAATTGGGGATAACTTAGGAGTCATTCTTGAAGAATTATTCACCGGGACCAGAAAAGATATTAAAGCAGGCTTGGAAGAAGCCAACGCTTTTGCATTAAAAGTATTGGGAACAAAATAAATTAAATTAAAATTCCTCTCCCTGGCAAGATATGGATCTCAATACAGGGAGAGGAATTTTAATTCTATTGATAATCGAATCTCATATGAAACCAGGTAAAAACCAACAAAGAGGATATTTAGCGTTTTTTCTTCCATGTTTTATTCTTCTTCTGATATTTAGTTTGTATGCGTTGTTTGGTGTTTTTGGTCTTTCATTTAACCAAATAGACCTAAAATACCCCCTGTCTCACGGCTTTACAATACAAAATTATAAAAACCTTTTTTTAGATCACCGTTTCTGGAATGCTATTCTTATCTCTTTTAAATGGTTATTGGTAACCACTTCAGGATCGATATTAATGGGGTTAGGGCTTGCCTTGTTTCTTTTCAGACGTTTTCGAAGAGTAGAAAATATTATTTCCGTTATTTTTATTATTCCAGCAATTCTCTCCAGGGTAGGGGTAGCCCAGGCATGGAGACTTTTATATCGCTCCTTTGGTATTTTTAATTATTTTTCCAACCTTGTAGGATTAGGATCAATCAATTTTTTAGCCGATCCTAGATTGGCTTTTTTTTCGGTGGCTTTTGTTGATATATGGCAATGGTGTCCTCTGATTGCTTTCCTGTTTTTATCTCTTCTGAATTCAATTCCTGAAAATCATATTGAAGAAGCCATGATAGAAGGAGCAAACCGACGAGAAATTCACTGGTTTGTTACCTTACCGATGATTTCTAATGGAGTTCTGGCAATTTTCTTTATTAAGTTTGTTGAATCGCTTAGGACATTTGACCTGATCTATATTCTTACTCAGGGAGGACCGGGTAGTACCACTGAAACTCTGGATCTTTTTGCATTTTATCAAGGAGTGACCATCGGAGGAAAAATATCCTATGCTGCCTCAATGTCGGTTATTATGCTCATCCTTTCCTTGACAATACTCACCTTCCTGTGGAGATCGTTGTGGAAAAAGTCAAATAATGCATGAAAGGATAATAGAGAGTGAAAAAGATTGTCCATTTTAGAACTGATACCAGTTATGTAAGTATCATCATTCTCATCATCATTCTGGTGATTATATTATTTCCAATATTTTCCATTGTCATGACTTCATTCCAAAAAACCCGCGATATCATTACCTACCCCCCCAAATATCTCTTTAGCCCAACATTAAAAAACTATATTGAAATTATTAAATTGGGTTTGATCGACGGACTTAAAAACAGCCTTATTGTGGGGAGTTTCACGATTTTGCTTACTTTCATTTTTGGTTCCCCTTTTTCTTTCATCATATCTCGTAATTTATTCAAAAGAAAAGATGATATCCGCTTTTGGATTCTTACCCAACGTATCATGCCTCCTATTGCCGTTATCATTCCTTTTATTTACCTATGGTCTCGGGTTGGGTTATTCGACACTTATATTGCCCTGGTTACTACGTATCTTACCTTTTCCTTGCCATTATATATCTGGTTATCCATTGAAAGCTTCAAATCTGTTCCACGAGAAGTTGAAGAAGCTGCAGCATTAGAAGGGTGCACACTGTTTCAGGTTTTTGCGAAAATATCTATTCCAATAGCTCTCCCCGGACTTATATCAGCTTTATTGTTTACTTTTGTATTCGTTTGGAATGAATTCTTTTTTGTGTTCGCTCTGTCTTCCAAGCTTCAAACCCTGCCTTTAATCGTTGCTTCACATGGCCAGGCTGTCTATACCTCGCCCTGGGGTACTCTATCCGCCTTTACCTCTTTGTTATCTATTCCCCCCATTGTTTTGATGTTCTTCTTTTCTAAATTTTTAACGAAGTATTTTATTATTACTGAATAAAGAGAAATAGTATTTGTATTTCATATATGCTATCTATTTATGATTTGAAGTTTTTTAATTTATAAAATATCGATCATTAAATTTCTTATTTTGAAATATGTGTAAGAAGAGAAAGTCAGGATCACTCCACCGGAACAGCAACCAGTCATTCACGATATCAAAAACACCGTTATCAAGATAGGCGGTCCGTTCTTTGTTCCGTTTTGATCAGCGGCAATTATATTACCCCACTGACGACAATTACTCTACCCTGAAAATGATGTTAAGTTGGGTAGTTGTTGAGTCATTGAGTTGGAAACAATAATCGTCTTAGGGTGTCATTGTGAGCCCTCGTTTTGTGAGGGCGTGGCAATCCCATCTTTTTAAGAAAAGAAAATGAACAAAGGGGATTGCCACGTCGCATAATACGCTCCTCGCAATGACAAAAAAGAAAGGACACAGTATGACTTGGTATTTTCATTCCTTGATGGTGCCAGGGTTTTGTCCTGGCAGGGATTTCTGTTAAGATAAAAAAGGGGTTGAATCGCATCCAGGTTTAATGTTATCTTCTCTAAGTATTTTTGGGGAAATGAGGCCAGGTATCAATGTGAAAATCGGTGCGAAAGAAAATTGAAGGGGGGTATTATTCATGACATCACGGGAAAGAGTCATAATGGCTTTGAATCATCAGCAGCCCGATAAGGTTCCGTTTGACTTAGGATCCACTCTCATTACCGGCATTCATGTGAGTAGTTTGCACCAGCTCAAGGTGGAGCTGGGCCTCTGTGGGGAGAAGGACCCAGTAAAAGTTTTTGATCCGTTTCAGATGCTGGGAGAAGTGGATGACGATCTCCGGAAGGTCCTGGGGGTTGATACCATTCCTCTTCCCGGGGTAAACAATTTTTTTGGTTTTCGAAACGAAAACTGGAAACCGTGGACTTTTTTCGATGGAACCCCTGTCCTGGTACCAGAAAAATTCAACACCATTCCCGATTCGAATGGCGATATTTTTCAATACCCTGAGGGTGATCAGAGCGTCATACCTTCTGGTAGGATGCCAGTAAACGGTTTTTTTCATGATGCCGTTATTCGCCAAAAGCCATTTTTTGATGATAGTGAGCTCACCGTAGAGGATCAAACCGAAGAATGTCGACTCCTGAACGAACCTGAACTCCAGTATTACGAAAAGGAATCGAAAAGGCTTTTCGAAGAAACTGACTATGCCATTATCTTCAGTGGGGTTCCTGGAACGAATTTGGGTGACATCGCTCTGGTTCCTGGCCCGGGTATGAAACATCCCAAGGGAATCCGGGACGTGGAAGAATGGTATGTCTCGTTGGTAACCAGGAAAGACTTTTTAAAGGATGTTTTCTCCCGCATGTGCACCATCGGTTTAGCCAACCTCAAGCTTTTCTATGAGGCGGTGGGAGATCGAATTCAAGTCATCATCCTTTCTGGAACCGATTTTGGTTCGCAGCAGAGTCCATTTATTGCCCCTGAGCTCTATCGTGAACTCTTCAAACCCTTTCATCGGGAAATGAATGAGTGGATCCACCGCCACACGTCGTGGAAAGTTTTTATCCATACTTGTGGATCGATCTTTGACCTTTTACCAGACATGCAGGAAGCGGGGTTTGACATTCTCAATCCAGTTCAGATTTCTGCCACCAAGATGGATCCCCAGACACTCAAGAAGACCTTCGGAAAATCCCTGACCTTTTGGGGGGGCGGGGTGAATACCCAAAGCACTCTTCCTTTTGGGTCGGAGGAAGAAGTAGAGGAAGAGGTCAAACATTTGGTAGGGGCTTTTAAGTCAAATGGGGGGTTTGTTTTTGGCTCGGTACATAACATTCAAGCGAGTATCCCGATCGAGAATCTCCTGGCCTTTTTCGAGACATTCAATCTTTGCCGGCAATATTGATACCCGTGAGGAAAAAACCTCTTTAATACGAAGAGAACGGAGCAGGCATTGACGATCAAGGATCGCTCATGAACTACCAGGAAAATACCGTGAATCGTGGGTAGTGTAAAAATGGGGAATTGGGAAAGGCGCCCCGGGAAAGAAGGTTGATTTGTTGAATCGGATGAAGCCGATTGAATGGAAGGTTTAGCTTTTGACGATCGAAGAAGCAACTGAAATAACGAATTGAGCGTCCTGAAAAGCCTGTTGGGCATCTTCTCTGGAATATTTTTCGGTGGGGATAAAATCGACATCTCCACAAAATGAAAACTCTCTTTCTTTCCTCAGATAGCCGGAAATACGTTCCACTCTTTTAAAGTGTTGCGCTATCTCATCTGGAAAGAGGTCCTGATATTCCAGGAGTAAATGACTCACATCGTGCCATTTGGGAGCATCGATTCCCTTGTATCGCAACATCGCTTTTACGCATAATTCAACGATTTCTTGAGCTTCCCGAATGACATCGGAATAATCCTCCTTCTGTA
>JAPLGF010000034.1 GCA_026390275.1 Candidatus Atribacteria bacterium | reverse complement strand
TATGTCCCGGTGGGAGTGAGTGAGAGGGTTATGATAAGCAAGTGAGAGATGAATGAGTGAGGGGGGATTTGACTTGGACGCGGTAAACATCGAATCCCCCCTGTGTCCCCCCTTGACCAAAAGGGGAGATTCCTGGAGGATGGTCATTTTGGGGGGTGGTGGTATGTCTTTTCTAATTCCCCGTGTTTTCCGGGTAAGAAAGGAGGTGACAATGTGGTTCTCCGGAGTAGTGTTCTTTTACTGATCTTTCTCTTGATCATGAGCTACGTCTCTGTAAAAAATGCCGAAGAACTTTTCACCGGGGAACTAAAAGACCGGGTGAGTTTTTCATGGGACGAAGGAGAGATGATCAAGAAAGCCATCATTCAGAAAGTGGGACTCCCCTCTTCCGATAAAAAGGTGACGGATATTCTCATGCCACCGGAAGCACTGGCGAAGTATGTTGAGGGAGTGGTATACAAAGATATTGAATACGGAGACCACCCGGAAGAAAAACTCAACGTTATCATCCCCCTTTCCATCAGAACCAATGAGAAGTTACCAGTTTTTGTCTTTATCCATGGTGGAACCTGGATGGCCGGAACCAAAGATAGTATCCTTTATAGTCAGTTTGCCAAAGAAATCCTGAAAGACCGCTGTATCTTTGTCACCCTGAATTACCGTCTCTTTCCGAAAGTTCGCTTTCCCGAAATTCTGGATGATCCTACCAGCGCTATCACCTGGGTGTATAAAAATATTTCCCAGTATGGTGGAGACCCGAACAAGATCATCCTGTGCGGGCATTCCGCCGGGGCACATCTCGCTGCTCTCCTTGCGGTCCCAAAGGGCTATCTACCAGATAGGGTATATTGGGCCATTAAAAAAGTCCTGCTGCTCAGTGGTCCCTATGATCTTCCCCGGTATGATGAGACCTTGGGCATCGGATATGAAAAAGTGGTGAAAGAGGTGTTTCTCAATCTGTTTGGGGGAAGAAAAAATCTGGAGAGCACTTCCCCGGTGGATATGGTACATAAAAATCATATGAATTTTCTATTAGTGGTGGGGGATAAAGATGAAGTGACTCCGCTTGCTCAATCCCAGGAACTCTATCGGGCACTCAAGGAGAAGGGAAATACGGCATCTCTCTTCGTTTTGCCGGGATCAGGTCACGGTGGAACCGTCTTCTACCTCAACGGTGATTTTGGAAGTAAAACTGCCCTTCCCATGTTAGTGAAGAAATTTCTCACTTTTTAATCCAGAAATAAAAAAAGAGGCAGAAGGGGAAATTGATCCCTGGTCCTCTGCCTCTTTTACCCTTTTTTTATCGAATTCCACTATCAAAGGTAATGGTGACCTGGGTTATTTCTCCCTGGACAACCGTGATGGTTTGCTCTGGGGCATGTTGATAACCATCAGAAGAAACGGGAGATAAAATGTAGGTTCCCGGGGCACAGTAATACTCAAAAAACCCCTGAGCATCGCTATAGATCTTGGTAAGCTGCCAGCCCAAACGGTCATGGACGATTATCGTGGCCTGATATGGTTTATCCGGGCAGCTCGTTCCGCTTTGTGATGCCGGGCACATCGGGCCCATCACTGATTTTCCCTGCATCCCGGTATCAGCAACTACGATGGAGACAATTTCAATGCTTTTCCCCCACATATGGGTGTTTTCTTGGTTACTTTTGATTCGGGCTTCGAAATGAATCCGGAGTCCATCCTTCTTGAAGTCGGCAGGGAGGTTCGCCGGATCATAACGCTGTCCATCATCACCGTTTATGCCGTAGAAACCTCCTTCTAGGTCGACGTACAGGACTGTTCCATTAAGAATGAAGGACGAAGAGGGGAGATTCAGAAGGGCACATCCGCCAGCGAGGAGAGAAAAAATCAGGGAAGAAACCAGAACGATGATGAGTTCATTCTTTCTTTTCATGATATTTCAAAATCCCCCTTTAACATAAGTTCACCTATTTTGCTTCCGTACTTCTTCATACTCCATTCTTTCCCCCCGGGTTTCATTTTTTTTCCGAGGGAGAGTCATTCCCAAATAAGGATATCGCACGGCGAATACATCTGGTTGTTGATTCTCGTCTTGATTGTTGGTACAATGTTTGCCGCGAAGGTTCATTTTTATGGTGAGTGTAGCTCAATTGGTCAGAGCACTGGACTGTGGCTCCAGGGGTTGGGGGTTCAAGTCCCCTCACTCACCCCAAGGGTACTTACAAAGCCAAAAATCAGCTTTCCCATTTCTTCATTTTCCCCTCAAAAAACCCTGAGTCCGTGGTTCCTGGGAGGGGTGTTTTGAATGGGAAGAACCAAATTACAACTGGTTACCCTGTCAACTTGGGAAGAATACTTTTCAGATTTTATCGTTTCAAAGAGGGTACAAGGATTGAGGGAAAGAACCATTAATGATTACCAATATTATATTCCTCGCTTCTTTAAAACTTCCCCGGATTGTCTGGAGGATTACCGCCAACTCTGCCATTGTGTCTCAAGGTATTTCGCCGTTTCCGATATTGCACCGGCTACTTTCAATATCAGAAGGGTATATCTCAAGTCCTTCTTTTCCTACCTGGTACGGGAGGGAGTCATACCCAAGAACCCGATAGACTTCCCTAAACGGAGGGATGAAGGGAAAGCAAGAAACATTTCCGAGGAGGTCTTAACCTTGCTCCTCAAGCTTCCCGATAAGAAGACCTTCACCGGTCTGCGGGATTATTGTATCGTATTATTCACCCTGGATACTGGAACCCGGCCAGGGGAGACGCTGTCATTATTACCTCGGGATATCAATCTCCCGGGAATGGAAGTCACCATCAGAGGAGAAGTGGCTAAAACCAAAGTCACCCGCACCCTTCCTATATCCGCGCTCACTGTCACCCATCTCCAAAAACTCTTGAGGGCTCGTCTTACCACCTGGGGCGATACCATTCCGGTATTCTGTTCCTGTGAGGGTAAGCAAATGAAAAGTCATAGCTGGTCCCACCAGATGAAAAAGTATAGTAAACGTCTGGGTCATTCCGTCACTCCCTATAGCTTGCGGCATTCCTTCGCGCTGTTATACTTGAGGAATGGGGGGAATGTCTTCACCCTTCAAAGAACCATGGGACACGCCGATTTGAATATGACCAAACGTTATCTGGCGCTTACTGGGGGTGACTTGAAACGGGAACATGATACCGCTTCCCCGGTCAATTTGTTCAACAAAAAGAGGGTGAAGAATATTTGAATATTTCCAGGGAGAACCCCGGGATTAAAGGAGGGATAAAATAATGAAAAAAATAATTATTATTTTTATATTTGCGCTTTGTTTATTATCCGCTATGGAGATTATTTGCTTTGCTAAAGAACCTTATAACCATGGTAAATTTTGGAATTCTTGGTCTGATAATACGAGAACCATCTATATTTCGGGGTTTAAGGATGGATTTATTGAACTAAATGGCCAGTTTTACTACGACCTTTTACTTGAAGAAACAGGTGTATTTGATAAATATCTTAAAGATTTAGAAGTTGTAAAAAATGAAGAGAAGAATATAAAAGAAATGAATGATTTTATTTCTCTTGATAATGAAGTCATTATAAATATTATGACCGACTTA
>JAPLGF010000043.1 GCA_026390275.1 Candidatus Atribacteria bacterium | reverse complement strand
TAGAGTCTTGTTTGGGCGAATAGCAAAACTAAATACCTCCTTTCTTTTCTGAGAATGGAAATTTTCAAGAATCGGGCTACTTTTTCCCCAGCACTTCTTTTCTTAAAAGTTCCAGAACCCCAACTGCCTCATTTTTCTTCTGAAATTGTCGCTGGCCTGGCCATCCAGTCCATCGACAATTTCCTGGTCTTTTTGATAGATACTTCCAATTGTCTTACCCTTTCAGGGCAAATTTCAAAACTGTTTCTTTGTCGACCTGATCACCAAAAAGGTTAGCCACCAGGGCACCATTTCGCATCACCAATATTCGATCACATTCAGCCAGTACTTCCTGAAGTTCGGAAGACACCAGAAGAATAGACAGCCCCTCATTTCGCAAGCGCTGTAAAATCTTATAAATTTCGGCTTTCGACCCTACATCGATGCCCCGGGTCAGCTCATCAACTAAAAAGATTTTAGGTTGAGCCGCCAACCAGCGGGATATAATGACTTTTTGCTGGTTTCCCCCACTCAAATTCCTCACCATTTGGGAAACACTGCCCACCTTGATACTGAGATCGTTGACAAACTTTTTGGCGATATCGACCACTTTTTTCTTTCGAATAATCCCAATCGGAGCAATTTCTTCTGGATTCGACATATTGATGTTGTCTTTAACATCCAGGTTGAAAAACAACCCGGTCCTTCTCCGGTCTTCCGGAACCATGGCAAATCCACTTTTAATCGCCTGTTTGGGGTTATTGATGGTTACTTTTTTCCCAAAGAGAAAAATCTCACCATGATCCAACCGGGCAGTTCCAAAAATGCTTTCCAGTAGTTCGGTTCGTCCCGAACCCTGCAAACCATAGATGCCCAGTATCTCTTTCTCATACAATTGAAAGGAAACATCCTGGAAGTATCTTCCCCGGCTCAGGTTTTTGGCCTCCAGTACCAGCCGATTTCCTTCCACATTCCGGCTGGTTTTTTGAGATAACTCGTTGACCAATTTTTTTCCAGCAATTAACGTAACCACCTGATCAACGGTGATCTCTCCGGTGGGATAGGTCGCCAGGTATTTTCCATCCCGCAAAACCGAAATCCGGTCGGAAATTTTAAAGACTTCTTCCAATCGATGGGAAATGAAAAGGATGGTGACCCCCTGACCCTGGAGATTTAATAAATTCCGGAACAGATTTTCAGTCTCATTCAAGGTAAGTGCCGATTTCGGCTCATCAAGTATCAATACTTCTGATCGAAGGCTGATGGCTTTGGCTATTTCTACCATCTGCTGCTCAGCGATCGAGAGGTTCTTGACCAGGCTGCGGGGATTGATATGAGCACCCAAGGATTGTAAAGCCTCTCCACACTCCAGGCACATCTCCTTCCAATTGGTTCTCCTTTCTCTCCCCAGGTTAATGTTTTCCACCACGGAAAGATTGGGACACAGTTTCAATTCCTGGTAGACTATGCTTATTCCCATCAAACGGGCAGCGTGGGGATCAGGAATAACCACCGGTTTCCCTCTATAAATGACTTCTCCTCTATCCGGCTGAATCTCGCCCCCCAGAATATGCATCAGGGTCGACTTCCCCGCCCCATTTTCCCCAACAATGGCATGGATTTCACCCCTGTGAATTGGAAAACTCACGTCGTCAAGAGCCACCACCCCTGGATATTTTTTGGTGATATTTTTAAAAACCACCAGGTCTTCCAAAACCGGTACCTCCTTCTTCCCGCCATCCTCTTCAATTACTATGATCGAAAAATATCACGAGCTCTGTTTTGAAGTCCAGGTATCCAATCCGACCGCTCCGATGATGACCAGACCGATGATCAATATTTGCCAGAAGGGAGAAACACCCAATAAAATAAGACCATTGCGCAGGACTCCCATGATCAACACCCCGATGGTTGTACCTAAAATCGTTCCTTCTCCCCCTGACATACTGGTACCACCGATAATGACGGCAGCGATTACAGCGAGCTCCAGGCCATATCCGATCGTACCCTGGACATTGGCCAGAAAGGAAAGGTTTAAAACCCCGGCTAAGGCGCATAGAAAACCGGTGATAACAAAGGCCACGATTTTGATCATCATGACGTTTATCCCTGATGCTCTGGCCGCTATTTTATTACCACCCACCGCTCGCATATGAAAACCCAGGATGGTTTTATTGAAAATAAAATAAGAAATCACGGCGGTGATGACCAGAAAGATACTCATCATAGGGATAATTTCATAGAGTTTTCCCTGGCCGATAAAAAGAAAGGTGTTAATTGCCGGATCGGCGACAGTACGATGACTGGTGGCGATGACCTGGGCCTTGCTGGCAATGAGAGCGGCACCGCGCGCCACATTGAGGGTTCCCAGGGTAACGATCAAAGCCGGAATGCGGGCATAGGTCACCAGCATGCCATTGATCAGGCCAAAACCCATACCGGCCACCAGAGCCAGGATGATGGAAAGCAGGATCGATACCCCATTGGTCATCAACATCCCGGCCACCACTGCCGCCAAGCCATATACCGCTCCGACGGAAAGATCGATTTCACCGGAAACGATGATCATGGTCATCCCCATGGCAATAATGCCCAACAGCGAAACCTGGCGAACCACGTTCAATAAATTGTTGACGCTGAAAAAAAAGGGAGATGAGAATGAAAAGAGAATGAGGAGCACAATAAGGGCCATTAAAACCCCGATTTCCCGAACCCTGAACATTTCCACCAACACTTTTTTACCAGTTGGCCGTTTTTTGCCGAAATTTTGTTGGCCAATTTCTTCAACAACTTCTCCTGGTTCGGGAAAAGATGCTTTGTTATTTTCTATGTCCACCATACTCAACCTCCCACCGCGGGCGATCTAGGTAAGGGTTCCATCTATCACACATCAATATTTTCTTGACCCCATCATCGGGCAAAATTACAAAACACTGACTCGTTTTTCTTTTATGGTTTCCACCAATGCCACCAGGTTCTGGGGCGGAACGTCCGCCATAATCTCCTGATCGGGGGCAATGATCATTCCCCCTCCTTTTCCCAAAGTCTCAATCACCTTTCCTGCCATGGCTCGAACTTCTTGAGGAGAACCGAAAGGAAGGGTATCCTGGGTTCCGATTCCCCCCCAAAAAGTCAGGTGTTTTCCAAATTCTCTCTTTAAATAAGGGAAATCCATGACCTGTTGAACCGGCTCTAAAACATCCAGCCCGATATCGATCATGTCACCGATGATTTCAGTTACCTTGCCACAAGTATGGTGCATGACCGGGAGCCCGGCGTCTTTATAAACCTTCCACACCTTTGCCAGACGGGGCTTGAAAAATTTCACCCAGAGATCCCGGGAAAACATCAGGCCGATTTGTGACCCAAAATCGTCCCCGGTATGGCCGATCTTGCATCCTAATTGAACGGTAAGCCGGGCATAGTCGATTTTATACTGGGTGATTTTATCCAGAAACCCTTCCATCAGTTGGGGTTCTAAGAGCATATTCATCATGCACTCTTCATACCCCAACAATCCCCAGGCCCGTTCGAAAATCCCGAAATACCCCACCAATACCACCAGATAATCACCGGAATACTTTTTGATATCATCGGTAATCAAGGCCAGATTTCCTGGTTCATCGAGATTGGGAGGATTATAGCGCTCGATCTCTTCCTTACTTTTCCCCCGGAGGGGATGATGGCGGATACAGGTCCCATCGGTATTAATGTCGAAGCCAATTCCCCAGCGGTCATAGAGAATGCCGTTTTCCCAATCAACCCTGGCAAAAACGGTTTTTTTGGCTTTTCTTAAAAATTCATGATCCCCGCGAAACCGGAAGATATCATCCATGGGGGAAGTAAGATAGAGGTGGTTTTCTAAGAAATCATCCAATTCCTTAAACGAGCAAAAATGGAAAGCATCCCTGAGAGCGAGCTTCTTTTCATGAGATGCGAAATAGATATTACTGGGAAGATAATCGATTGCTTCCCGCCGAATTGTCCGTAAAACTCTTTCCTCCCTGGTCACAAAACATCACTCCCCAGATTATTTTTGAGCTTTCTGAAATCACAAGAAACCGTCTCGTTGAGACGTTATGACCGATGATTCGAGGTGGTTTTATAACTCCGGTTCGAACATCACTTTGGTGAAGATTTCGGTTTTATGGTGCATCATATCAAAAACTGCCTGGCAATCTTCCAATCGGACCCGATGGCTGATAAGCGGTTTAACTTGAATTTTCCCGATATTCATGAATTTCAAGGCGCTTTCCCATTCATTGATGGGAAGCGGGGCAATCGAGGAATTCCAGGATCCGATCAGAGTCAATTCCCCCCTTAAAATGGCGTTGAGCGCCTGATGGGGAAGGAGGAGGTCATCGTAGGAGATCCCGCAATACACCACTTTTCCCATTTTCCCCACCGATAAAATCGCCTGGGGCTGGGTAAATTTGCTCCCCGCCAGTTCGATGGCGATATCGACCCCTTTCCCCTGAGTATAATCGAGGAGAGCTTTGACCGCATCGGTTTTCTTTCCATTGATGGTGTAGTCAGCTCCCAGGGTTCTGGCTAATTCCAACTTTTCATCAAAAATATCCACCGCCACCACATTGGTACATCCGAGGTTTTTTAACCATTGCACCGATATCAGGCCGATGGCCCCCATCCCGAAAACCGCAGCTGATTGTCCCGGTTCCACCTGAACTTTTCGGACCGCATGCAAAGCCACGCTCACCGGATCAGTCATGGCTCCCATTTCGTAATCAACGTTTTCCGGGAGTTTTAATACATTCCTTTCGTTGACCAGGATGTATTCAGCCATAGCCCCGGGAATTCTGGAACCATAGTAAAGATAATCATCGCACAGGGTATATTCCCCGATTCGGCAAAAATTACATTGTCCGCAAGGGACGAGGGGCATGA
>JAPLGF010000248.1 GCA_026390275.1 Candidatus Atribacteria bacterium | reverse complement strand
ATTGCCACCGTTCCTCAAGTATAACAGAGCGAAGGAATGCCGCAAGCTATAGGGAGTGATTGAATGGCCCAGGCGCTTACTATATCCCTTGAGCCGATGAGCCCAGGACGTTCCCAGCATAGGCTTACCCTCGCAAGAAGGAAAGACTGGAATGGTATCATTCCAGGTGGTAAGTCGAGCCCTCAAGAGTTTTTGAAGGTAGGTAGCGGTGAGTGAGGAAATGGGAAGGGTGCGGGTGACTTTGGTTTTAGCTATTTTTCCCCTGATGGTGACTTCCAGACTCAAAAGGTTAATGTCCTTTGGGAGAAGAGCGAGCGCCTCCCCTGGCCGGGTTCCAGTATCCAGGGTGAATAATATGAGACAATAATCCCGCAGCCCGGAGAAGGTCTTTCTATCTGGTAGGGTGAGGAGCTCAGTTAATATCTCCTCGGAAACGTTTCTTGCTTTCATTTCATCTTTCCGTTTAGGAAAGTCTATCGGGTTCTTGGGAATGACTCCCTCTCTTACCAGGTAAGAAAGGAAAGATTTGAGGTAAGCCCGCCAAATATTGAAAGTAGCTGGTGCAATGTTGGAAACGGCAAAATACATTGATACACAGTGATATAGTTGGTGGTAATCTTCCAGACAATCCGGGAACAATTTAAAAAAGCGATGAATATTTTTCTGATAATCAATAATAGTCCTTTCTCTCAGCCCTTGTATTCGTTTCGAAGTGATAAATTCTGAAAGATATTCTTCCCAGGTTGATATCGTAATAAGTCTTAAGGTTTTCCCCATTTCAAACACCCTCCCAAGAGCAGCGGACTCGGATGATATGACAGCGGTAATAGGTTATTTTTCTCGCCTTACCCTTGACATCACCCCCTCCTTTGTATATATTTATTCAGGCATAACCGGAGGATATTCGGTATGCCGGTGTAGCTCAGCTGGTAGAGCAGCTGACTTGTAATCAGCAGGTCGTCCGTTCGAGTCGGATCACCGGCTCCAATCGGGGAGAGGTACCTAAGTGGCCAAAAGGGGCGGACTGTAGATCCGCTGGCTGAACGCCTTCGAAGGTTCAAATCCTTCCCTCTCCACCAGAAATCATCAATGAAGCCTGCGTAGCTCAGTGGTGGAGCGCATCCTTGGTAAGGATGAGGTCGTCGGTTCAATCCCGACCGTAGGCTCCATTTTGTTTATTTTTACTGGTTTCATCGTAGAGGAGGATAGCTATGGCGAAACAAAAGTTTGAACGGAAGAAACCACACGTCAACGTCGGAACCATCGGACACGTGGACCATGGGAAGACGACCCTGACCGCTGCCATCACCGAGGTCCTTGCCAAAGTGGGACAGGCCTCTTATGTCCCCTTTGACCAGATCGATAAAGCCCCGGAAGAAAAAGAGCGGGGGATCACCATCGCCATCGCTCACGTGGAGTACGAGACGGTCAAACGTCACTACGCCCACATCGATTGCCCCGGTCACGCCGACTACGTGAAGAACATGATTACCGGTGCCGCCCAGATGGACGGAGCGGTGTTGGTGGTCTCCGCCGCCGACGGACCGATGCCCCAGACCCGGGAACACATTCTCCTCGCCCGGCAGGTTGGTGTCCCCTACATCCTGGTCTACATGAATAAAATCGACATGGTGGATGACCCGGAGCTCATCGAGCTGGTGGAAATGGAAGTCCGGGATCTCCTCTCCCGCTATGAATTCCCGGGGGATGAAATCCCCGTGATCAAGGGGAGTGCCCTGAAAGCCCTGGAGTGTGGTTGTGGAAAGCGAGACTGTCCGTGGTGCCAGAGCGTCTGGGAACTGATGGATGCCCTCGATTCCTACATCCCGGATCCCAAGCGGGAACTGGATAAGCCCTTCCTCATGTCCCTCGAGGATGTCTTCACCATCACCGGCCGGGGGACTGTGGTCACCGGACGGGTGGACCGGGGAGTCCTCCACCTGGGAGACCAGGTGGAGATCGTGGGCCTCTCCCACGAGATCAAGAAGACCGTGGCCACCGGGATCGAGATGTTCCGTAAGCTCCTCGATGAAGCGCGGGCCGGAGACAACGTCGGAGTGCTCCTGCGGGGGATTGAAAAGAAAGAGGTGGAGCGTGGTCAGGTGCTGGCCGCTCCCGGTTCCATCACCCCCCACACCGGGTTCAAAGGGCAGGTCTACGTCCTCACCCGGGAAGAAGGTGGCCGCCATACCCCCTTCTTCAACGGTTACCGTCCCCAGTTTTACTTCCGGACCACCGATGTCACCGGGGAGATCAAGCTCCCGGAGGGGGTGGAAATGGTTATGCCCGGTGATAATGCCAACGTTGATGTGAAGCTCATCTACCCCATTGCCATGGAGAAAGGGTTGCGGTTTGCCATCCGGGAAGGTGGACATACGGTGGGAGCAGGGGCGGTAACAGATATTATTGAGTAAGCCGTGGGGAGGTATTTACTTTGCAAGAAACCATCACGTTCGAATGTATGACATGCCGGAGACGGAATTACCAGGGTATGAAAAACAAAAAGAATAAAACGGCGCGGTTAGAATTTAAAAAGTATTGTTCGCATTGTAAAAAGCATACCCTTCATAAGGAAATGAAGTAAAACTATTGCAGGTCCGTAGCTCTAACGGCAGAGCACCGGTCTCCAAAACCGGGGGCTGCAGGTTCAAATCCTGCCGGGCCTGCCATTTTTTCTTTTCTAGGAAGGATTGGTGTTCCGGGATCCCCGGGAGAGCAATCCCGGATACTTTTAAGGAAGGGATGGAATCCTTGTGAATATCCTGACGAAATGGTTTAAATCGCTCAAAACGTATTTTCAGGAAGCCTGGGGTGAATTCAAGAAGGTCACCTGGCCCGGCCGAAAAGAACTGATGTCTACGACGCTCACCGTCTTGGCGTTCGTTATTTTCTTTGGAGTGTTTCTGGGTATTCTTGACCTCCTTTTGACTTCTCTCATCGGTCTCTATCTTAAGTAGTACTGGGAAGGTGCTGTTTATCGATCATGGAGAAAAAGTGGTATGTGGTCCATACTCTGGCTGGCAGTGAGCACAAGGTCAAGGCCAACCTGGAAAGACGAATCGCTTCCATGGGAATGCAGGATCAGATATTCCGGGTGATCGTCCCCATGGAAGAAACGATTGAGGTGAAAAGGGGAAAGAAGAGATTTACGAAAAAAAAGGTGTTCCCGGGTTATGTCATGGTGGAACTCACGATGAATGACCGCTCCTGGTATGTGGTGCGGAATACCCCGGGGGTTACTGGTTTTGTCGGTTCTGGCTTTCGTCCCGAACCACTGAGTGGCGAGGAAGTCAAGGTCATTCTCCGGCAAACCGGTGTGGAAAAAGGTCGGCCCCGTCTGGATATCGAGAAGGGGGAGACCGTAAAAGTAGTTTCGGGACCGTTCCTGAATTACACCGGCGCGGTGGAAAACGTGGATCAGGAACGAGGAAAGATTACCGTCCTGCTCTCCATCTTCGGTCGGGAAACTCCCGTCGAGCTGGAGTTCTCTGATATTGAGAAACTCTAAACGAACTTTACACAAATTGGTGAACCTGGTTCTGAGATCCGGGTGTGAAGAGGTGGAATCAAGATGGCAAAGAAGATTGTGGCGATGGTAAAGCTCCAGATACCAGGAGGGATGGCGACCCCAGCCCCACCGGTTGGACCGGCGCTGGGTCAGCATGGTGTCAATATCATGGAATTTTGTAAGACTTTTAATTCCCGAACGGAGAAAGACCGCGGGGTTCTCACCCCGGTCGAAATAACGGTGTATGGAGATCGTTCGTTCACCTTTGTCTGTAAAACTCCACCCGCTTCCTTCCTCATTCGGCAGGCTCTGGGTATTGAAAAAGGATCTGGTGATCCGAACAAAACCAAAGTTGGCAAGATCAGCCGTTCCAAGGTGAGAGAAATCGCCACCAAGAAACTTCCTGATCTCAATGCCAATGATGTAGAAGCAGCCATGAAGATCATCGAAGAGGGTGCCAATGCCAAGTTCGATGAGACAGTGGAAGTGGCGGTGAAGCTGGGGATCGACCCCAAACAATCCGAGCAGCAAATTCGAGGGACCGTTTCTCTCCCCAATGGGATTGGGAAACAGGTGCGGGTCCTGGTTTTTGCCCAGGGTGAGAAAGCCGAGGATGCTCTAAAAGCCGGTGCTGATTATGTGGGAACGGAAGATCTCATGGAAAAAATCCAAAAAGGATGGTTTGAGTTTGAAGCAGCTATTGCTACTCCGGACATGATGCGGGTGGTCGGCCGGCTGGGAAAAATTCTGGGACCCAAGGGTCTCATGCCCAATGCCAAAGTGGGTACGGTCACTTTTGATATCGCCCAGGCAGTGAAAGAGATTAAGGCCGGACGTCTGGAAATCCGCAATGACAAGTTTGGAAATATCCATCTCCCGATTGGGAAGGCCTCGTTTGAAGTGGAAAAGCTGGTGGAGAATTTTTACTCTCTTCTGGAAACCATCTTGCGGATGAAGCCCTCCACCTCCAAGGGACGGTATGTAAGGAACATCGCCATCTCTTCCACCATGGGACCGGGTTTAAAGGTGGACCTGAGTACTGCGTTGTCCAAGCTGGAGAAGAGGGTGGCATAAGAAGGGACCATTTCCTGACAACTGAATAGGATAGCCCATGAACCGGGTGCGCAAGCTTAATGATCCCGGGGAGGCGTGGAAGTTCCCAAAGCTCCCCTGGTGGAGCTTTTTTTATTTTTTAGGAAAGGAGGTTCATTTATTTGGAAAAATCCCAAAAGAATAAAATTATAGACGAAGTATACCAGAAGCTGGGAAAGAGCCAGGCAGTGTATGCCTTCAATTGCCAGGGTGCTTCTGTTTCCAAGGTGAAAGAACTCCGGAAGGCCCTGTGGAAGGCCAATGGCGAAATGGAAGTGGTCAAAAACACGCTGGCTCACCGGGCGTTACAGCGGGCAGGGTATTCTTTCGATGAACGCATTTTGACCGGTCAGAATGCTCTCGGTTTTTCCTACCAGGATATTGTGGAAGTAGCCAGGACACTGACTGACTTCACCAAGAAGATGCCCCAGCTGGAAATAAAGGGCGTATGGTTGAACAAGAAACAACATGGAATAGATGAGGTCAAAATGCTGGCGACGCTTCCTTCTCGCCAGGTGTTGCTCGGACAGGTGGTTGGTGGTATTGCCGCCCCTCTGACCGGTTTCGTGGGGACATTGCAGGGTGTGTTACGCAATTTTGTAGGAGTTTTGAAATCGATTGAAAAGAAAAAGAGCATGAATTAGAAAGGGAGGATTTCACATGACGAAAGAAGAAATCATCGAAGTCGTTTCGAATATGACCGTTCTGGAACTGGCGGAACTGGTAAAAGCTTTAGAGGAGAAATTTGGTGTTTCTGCTGCCATGCCGGTTGCTGCCGCTGCCCCGGTGGTGGTTGCTGCCCCGGTAGAAGAAGAAAAAACCCAATTCACCGTTGTTCTCAAGAGTGTCGGTGCCCAGAAGCTGAACGTCATCAAGGAAGTTCGAACCATCACCAGTTTAGGACTCAAGGAAGCGAAAGACCTGGTGGACAGTGCCCCGAAACCAGTCAAAGAAGGCATCTCCAAGAAAGAAGCGGAAGAAATCAAAGCCAAGCTGGAAGCCGCCGGAGCGGAAATCGAGTTGAAGTAGTTTGTTGCTCTCCCTACGGGGCCCTGGTCACGGGGTCCCGTTTCTTTTTTTATGGTGTTTTTTATCAGGAACCGGTTCCCAGAGAATATGCTATCCCAAGACGTCATCTCGCATTCTCAGGCTGAAAAAGTGAATTCCGGGAAGAAAGAAATAACCCTGGGGAATCCCTTTTTCATGCTTTTTCTGGTTTCTCTCATCTGGGGATTCAATTTCAGCATCATCAAAAATGGAGTTATGGCGATTGGACCCCTCCCTTTCTCCCTTCTCCGGTTTCTGTTCAGCAGTATGGTGATGTTTTTTGTTCTCTGGAAGACGGAAGGGAATCCCTTCATTCAAAAGGAAGACATCGGATACTTTATCTTTCTGGGTTTTGTCGGGTTTGGAATCTATCAACCACTCTGGACCTTTGGCCTCCGGTTGAGCCTCGTCTCTCATTCTGCCCTCATTTTGTCGGTTTCCCCGGTGGTCGTTACCCTGATTGCCTGGGTGAAAAAGGAAGAAATGATCAGCTGGTCTAATTTCCTGGGGGTGGTTATCGGATTCTTAGGAGTGTTGCTGATCGTGCGCCAGGGGAGTGGGGGGAACTCTCTTTCCCATAATATCTGGAAAGGAGATGCCATCACCTTTGTAGCCGCAGTTTGCTGGGGTCTCTATTCGTACTTTGGGAAAAATATGGTGAAAAAATATTCTCCATTGAAGACCAGCACCTGGAGCATCCTCTTCGGGACCCTCATGATGTTTCCCATCTCCATCTGGGACGTCCGAAAATTGACACTGGCCAGTTTTTCCCGCACGGTGAATTTTTCTATTTTCTACGGAGTCGTTCTTTCCTCGCTGGTGGCCCATATTATCTGGATGAACGGGGTCAAGAAGCTGGGTTCCTCCCGGACTTCATCATTTCAGTATGTTACCCAGCTGGTGGGTGTTTTCGGGGCCTGGCTTTTTTTCCGGGAACCACTGGGATGGGGATTTCTGGTGGGAATGATCCTGATCAGTTTCGGATTATGGTTATGCCAGAGAAAGGGATATGTATTGAAAGATTCGGAATTTGAACCCCCCACTCCGGAGTAAATAGAAAAAAACACCGGATGTCTTTTACCGCCGTTCTTCCTGTGCTATGCTAACTGTAGCCGATTCCAGGGGAGGAATGAAATGAAAAAAAAGATAACCGTCTTTCTGTTGATGTTCCTTGTTCTCCTTCTTTGGGAATATCCTGTTTTTGCCAAGTCCTATTTTCACCCCTCCATCAATCAAACCTTTGTTTTTCAAAAGAATGGAGATGTGGCAGTCACTGATGTCAGGTACTATTCTTTCTCCGGTTCTTTCTCCTGGGCTCAGCTCGCCTTTAATGTGAAAGGGATGGATGATATCCAGTTCCAGGGAGTGTGGGATGAAAAAGATGGTTCCCCTCTGCGAACCGAGATGTCAGGATCCTCTGGTGTCCGTACCATCAAGTGGTATTACACCGCCCAGGATGAAACCAGGGGGTTCCGCATCCAGTACCTCCTGAAAAAACCGGTGGTTCGTTACCAGGATGTGGCGGAATTTTACTGGAAAACAATCGAAGATGAACATGCCTCCATCCAGAAGTTGAAAGTTACCTTAGAGTTACCCACGGTGAGCCCCAATCTTTTCAAGCTCTTTGTGCATACCCGGACCAATCCGGGACAGATGAATTTTTCCCCGGATTTCCGAACGGTGGATTTTATGATTCAGAATGTCCCCCAGAACAGCTTTGTGGAAGCACGAGCGCTCATCGATCCCGGCATTTTCCCGAACCTTTCCCTTATCCCAACCAAACGTTATGAAGCCATCCTGGAGGAGGAGCGGGTGGGGGCTGGAGTGCAGAAAGAATCGAGTGGCTATCGCTCCCCGGTGAATCCTCTCCTGGGATCGATCCTGTTTTTCATCTTTCTCGGCCTGGGCATTTTTTACTTCGTCCTCTTTTTTGTTTTTTACTTCAAATACGGGAAAGAACCAAAAATCGATTATGACCGGCAGTATGAGCAGGAGCCACCGCGGGATATTCCCCCGGCGGCCCTCCCGGCCATACTGTCTCATAAACAGGTCAACCGGAGGGATATGGGGCGGGCTTTCATGGCCACTCTTTTAGACCTGGCACGGCGGGGATACCTTTCGGTGGAGGAAGAAGAAAAAAAAGGATTCCTGGGAAAAAAGGAATACCTGGTTTTTCATTTCACCGATAAGACCGATAAGACCGACGAAACCTCATCGCAGAAAGGGTTGCTTCCCTTCGAAAATGACATCATCCATCTTCTGAAACTCATTTCTCCCGATGGAAAAATGGTTTCCACCCTGGATATTGAAAATTGGGGCAAAAAAATTCCCCGGGATCAGAGCAATTTCCTGGTCTTCATTGAAAAATGGGGGAAAGATATTAAAAAGTGGTGGGAAACGAACTATTTCTACACCTACGATCCCGATGCCCAGTCTAAGAAGAGTTTTTATATGGGGTATGGGATTCTTTATTTTATCGGGGGAATGTTCCTCTTCGTCTTTTCTATGATCAGTAATCCGTTTGGTCAGGGGGGGTTCCGGGGTCTGGGGGCTCTTTTTTTCCCGCTGGTCATCGTTTTTGCCCTGATTGCCAATCGAGCCCTGGGACGGTGGAGTAAAAACGGATTGCTGGAGTACCGCCGCTGGATGGCTTTTAAACACTTCATCACCGATTATTCATTGATGAAAGAAGCACCAACCACCCTTCTCCAGATCTGGGATCGATATCTGGTCTATGCCGTCGCTCTGGGGGTGGCGGAAAAACTCTTACGGAACCTGCGGATCTATGCCCAGGAGCGAAACATGGACATCGCGACTCCGGGCTGGTATTACTCTCCCTATGGAGCGGTATTTACCCTGGCCTCTCTGGATAGCCTATCCCGCCTGGAATCGATTTCCCGAAACATGGAGAACATGGCCAATCTCACCAAGGCCCTGGATTCGGCCACTCATACCGGCGGAGGTTTCTCCGGTGGGGGTGGTGGGGGTGGGGGGGGAGGAAGCTCCAGTGCCGGGTGACCTTCCAGAATACTCTTGGCGCCACAGGCTGATTTTTGAGGTGGAAAAATAAAAATATATTGAGGAGGTGTGGGAAGTGGGCTGGCTGATTGCGGTTGTTCTGATTATTGTTGCCTTTTACCTGGTTTCTCTCTATAACCGTCTGGTCGTCCTGAAGAACAAGGTAGACAACAGCTGGGCGCAGGTGGATGTCCAGTTGAAGAGACGGTATGATTTGATCCCCAATCTGGTGGAAACGGTGAAGGGGTATGCCGCACATGAAAAAGATGTTTTTGAAAATGTGGCCCGGGCCCGTCAGATGGCCATTCAGGCACAGGGACCCACGGAGAAAGGGCAGGCAGAAAATCAGCTCACCCAGGCCTTGCGGCAGCTTTTTGCCGTGGTAGAAGCCTATCCCACTCTCCGGGCGAATGAGAACTTCACCCAGTTGCAGGGTGAATTGAGCGAAACCGAAAACAAAATTGCCTATGCCCGTCAGTTCTATAATGATACCGTTTTCATGTATAACTCCTCCATCGAGAAATTCCCGGCCAATATTTTTGCCAACATGTTTGGGTATCAACGCCGGAACCTTTTTGAAGTGCAGGGGGAAGAGCGAGAAGCCGTGAAGGTGAAATTTTAGTCCCTTATGAGGTGATCCAGATTGAAAAAAGTTGTGATTCTGGCCCGTTCCTTTGCCCGGGCGACGAAAGAACCGCTGGTGCTTTTTGAAAAAGCCGGGATCCCGGTGGAAGTGAAGAAAAACCAGGAGCCGGAAAATGAGTTGGTGGTAGCAGGGCTCATCGGGGATGCCGGGGGAGTGCTGGTGGGGATGGACCGGGTGGGAGAAGAGGTTTTGACCCGGTGTCCCGGACTGCAAGTCGTTTCCAAGCATGGGGTGGGCGTGGATAATATTGATTGTGAGGCGGCCAAAAGACACGGAGTGGTGGTCACCAATGCTCCCGGTACCAATTCTGAGTCGGTGGCAGAGATGGCCTTTACCCTGATGCTTTTATTGGCCAGGAAAATTCCCCACTTCTTCCAGCAGATGAACCGGAAGGAGTGGGGCGCTACTCTTTTTGGGAATGAGCTGGAAGGAAAGACCCTGGGGATTGTCGGTTTCGGCCGGATCGGCAGGACGATCGCCCGTTTTGCCCGGGCTTTTGGGATGACCG
>JAPLGF010000337.1:7730-13475 GCA_026390275.1 Candidatus Atribacteria bacterium | reverse complement strand
TACGGTCTATGAAGTACTCACCGGCGAGACCTTAGCTCAAGTTGATTTCAACGATGTACGAGGCATTGAAGGGGTAAAAGAATCCACCATCCAGATCAATGGCATGGAAGTGAACGTTGTCGTCGCCAATGGTTTGGGCAACGCCCGGAAGTTGATGGATATCGTCAAGACCGGCGAGTCCAAATACCATTTCATTGAGATCATGGCCTGTCCGGGAGGATGTATCGGTGGTGGAGGGCAACCTATTCCCACGAACCTGGACATTCGTCTCCAACGAATCGAATCGATCTATGAAGTGGATCGACATCTCCCCATGAGGAAATCTCATGAGAATCCCGCCGTGAAACTGCTGTACGAAGAATTTTTGGGCGAACCGAACAGCGAAAAGGCCCACCATCTTCTCCACACGCATTATACCTGCCGCGAAAAGATGTAATCAGTCAACCATGCTAGTTCCTGGTACCGGTGGAGGAATGAAAAATCACATTATAGGTGAACTGGCATGGTTGAATCGAATCCCCCGGTATCACCCTTTCACCAAAGGGGAAAATTCCTTGAGGGTGGTCATTTTAAGGTATCGGAGAATATCTTTTTCAACTCAACATCTCAAAAAATTTTAAACTATTCACGACTTACGACTCACGATTCCCGGTCTTAACCAATTCCCCATTTTTTCAACGTATTTTCAATGGAATCATCAGTGCCACCCTTTTCTTTTCCTCTTCCTTGTCGGAGGGTGAAGTTGCGGTTACAATACCAGGCATGGGACAATCTATTCTGGTGGTGGATCCTGGAAGCGTCAAATGTGGGGTGGCGGTGTTACAATACGATGGAGAGATCCTCTTTCGTGAGATCCGTTTGACGAAGGACATGAAAGAAACCATTGAGAAACTTCTCCAGAAATTCTCCGTACAGACCATCGTGGTGGGAGATAGCACCGGAAAGTCCTTTATTATCGAGGTATGTAAGGCCTTGCCCGTGGAGTACCAGGTGATTGATGAGAAATATAGTTCGGAAGAGGCTCGAAGACTTTTCTTTCAAATGAATCCCCCCCGGGGATGGAGGAGAGTATTCCCCATATCGTTACTTCACCCTGGTGTTCCCTACGATGACCTTTCCGCAGTGGTGATTGGAAAACGTTTTCTTGCCCATCAGAAAGAGGGTGAAAGCTATGGGAGTGAAAGAAAGTCGGACTGATTTCGGGAAGGATATCACCACCATCGCCCGAAAATCGATTGTATATTACCTGCAACATGGTGAAGTCATGTCTCTCCCTTTTCCCGGTGAAGTTCATCCCGATTTACTCACCCGGCGAAATGGGGCATTTGTCTCCCTGAAAAAAAACGGGGATCTCCGGGGATGTATCGGAACATTTCTTCCTCAATATGATAATCTGCTACAGGAAGTGATCCGTAACGCGGTGAGTGCAGCGACGGAGGATCCCCGTTTTTCCCCGGTCAATCTGAACGAACTTTCGTCAATCACTCTTTCAGTGGATGTTTTAACCGAGCCAGAGAAGGCGGAATCGCCGCGGGAGCTGGATCCCAAAGTGTACGGAGTGATCGTTCAAAGTGGATGGAGAAAGGGACTCCTTCTTCCGGATCTGGAGGGAGTGGATACTGTCGAAGAGCAACTTCACATCGCTCGCAGGAAAGCGGGGATCCGACCATCGGAACCGGTTGAGATTCTCCGTTTTCGGGTGGAACGGTATCGGGAAGAACCGTCCGGCCGGGAGTTGTGAATGATCAAAAAAGCTCTTTTTTGGGAAAAGGAAGACGAGCAAAAAGTCCGTTGTCAACTCTGTCCTCATCATTGTCTTCTTACTGATAACGACACCGGGCTCTGCCGGGTTCGCCAAAACCGGGAGGGAGTACTCTACGCCCTCACCTATGGAAAAGTGGTATCAATCCACCTCGATCCGGTGGAGAAGAAACCTCTCTATCATTTTTTTCCCGGGCGCAATATTTTGTCCATTGGAAGTGTGGGATGCAATTTACGCTGTCAATTTTGTCAGAACTGGGAGATTTCACAAAAGGGAATGGACGACTTCGTGCTGGAATCATGGGATCCGGAAAAGCTGCTCCAGAGGGTCGTGGCAGAACATTCGATCGGGTTGGCCTATACCTATAATGAACCATTCATTTGGTGGGAATTCGTCCGAGATACCGCTCGGTTGATTCATCAGAAGAATTTGTCCAACGTTCTCGTCACCAATGGGTATGTCGAAGAAGAACCACTTCGGGGAATCCTTCCTTATATTGATGCCATGAATATTGACTTGAAATCCATGGACGATCATTTCTATCGAGTGACCTGTGGTGGGTCCTTGTCTCCGGTATTACGAACCATTGAGCTCAGTGTGCAGGCGGGAGTTCATGTGGAAGTGACCAATTTACTTATTCCGGGACTCAATGATCAAACCGAGCTTATCGAACAACTGGTTAGTTTTATCGCTTCTCTCAGTCCTGACATTCCTCTCCATTTTTCCCGCTTCTTTCCGGCTTTTCGTCTGAACGTTTCCCCCACCCCGGGAACCACCTTGGAGCGGGCGTATCAGATCGGTCGAAAAAAACTCCGTTTTGTTTATTTAGGAAATGTGGAATTTGGTGAAAGCCAATGTACCAGGTGCCCTTTTTGTGGAGAAAAGGTGGTGAGCCGGCAAGGATATTCCATTGATACCGGTGGACTTCTGCACAATCGTTGTCGGAATTGTGGAAGAGTCCTGCCAATCTGGAACGGATGAAAAAATTCCTTTTTCCCATCCTAATCGGCATGGCGATAATGATCCTGGTGATGGTGGTTCGATGGAATTCACTCCAGCATCACCTGTACTCCGGTTTCGATACCTGGATAGAAGTCGATATCCCCGCTCGGTTCGAATCCCTCTCACCGGATCTCCATCAGATGGTACAAGAGTATGATGTCCTCTGGGATCGTTTTTCTCCGGAAAGTATGGTTTGGATCATCAACCACTCCTCCCAGCCTGTTCCCATCGACGAGGTTTCGTACGATCTGATTGAGAAAGCGGTGGTTTTATCTGGAAAGACCGAGGGATTTTTCAATTGCCTGGTAGCCCCTCTCATGGATCTGTGGGGATTCTCTGATCGGCCAGCAGTCCCCCCCCCTCGCCTTCTTCACGATATGGTCGAACAGGTCTCCCGAACTCGCATTGACATGAACCCTCTTGGTCATGAGGTGATGATTCGGGGGGAAGGAAAAATCGATTTGGGAGGAATTGCCAAGGGGTATTTGGTGGACCGGATGGTTTTATTTTTGAAAAGTAAAGGAGTATCCCATGCCCTGGTCAATGCCGGAGGAACGGTTTATGGGTGGGGTCGCCCCTTTCGGGTTGGTATCATGCATCCTCGCTCTACTGGTCTCATCGGGACAGTGGAGATCCAGGACCTCGCGGTATCCACATCGGGGGATTATTTTCGTTTTTTTGAAAAGGAAGGGTTCCGGTACTATCATATTCTCAACCCCTACACCGGGTATCCCGGTCGGGATTTTGCCAGCGTGACCATCATTGATTCCAATGCTACGGAAGCCGATGTTTTATCCACTGCAGTCATGGTGGGAGGGAAAGTCTTCATTCCGGAAGTGGAAAGACGTTTTCCGAGAGTTGCCATCATTGGAATCACTGCCGCAGGAAACATCACCTTGAATGAGAGAGCACGTCAGATCTTTCATCCCCTCTCGTCAGAAAGATTAAAAAAATGAAAAGAAGAGTCATTTTCATTCTCATCGTTCTTTTAGTTTCTTTTCAATTGATCTTCTTTTTCTACCGCAGCCGGGAGGTATCATCTTCTTTTGGGGAAATGCGGGTCGTCGCCATTCCATTCTACCGGGGTTGGATGGTCGTTCGCCGCGAAGTGGCTTCCTTTTTTAATTATTTTTCCTCGAAAAACCAACTGATCGATGAGAAAAGTGAACTGCAAAAAGAAGTAGGTCGGCTGCAGAACGAACTTTCGATGATCCATGAACAGGTTCGGGAACTCCACATGAAGATTGCCGCCAGCCATATTGAAAGTAAAGTGCCCTTTGCTGTCATTCCCACCCAGATAGTGGGACGGGACCCCTATGACTGGTTGGGGAAGATCGTCATCGATAAGGGGAAGGGGAATCAGGTACAGACCGGTTTGACGTTAGTAACATATGATGGTTTGGTCGGACGGGTGGAGGAAGTGTATCCGAATTATTCCATCGTTCGATTGATTCTCAGTCCGGATATTGCGACTGGTGCCATCATCCAGCGTACCAGGGATATTGGGGTGGTCGAAGGGGACGGGAAGGGTCTCTGCGTAATGAAATATGTTTACCGGACCTCCCAGGTACAACCCGGGGACATGGTGGTGACTTCGGGACTCGGGATCAGTACGCCCCGGGGGATTGTCATTGGGAGAGTGCTGTCGGTTCGGGATAACGAAGGAACGTTATTCAAGGACATTCTCATCAAGCCCGAATGTGATTTTTCCCGTTTTGAACAGCTGTTTATCATTCGGGGGATGCAAGAAAGGGACGGTCATGCCAATTAGTAAATATGTCCTGGTTTTTTTTATTTTTTTTGCTCTCGTTTTCTTGAAAGATACCATTTTGACGTATTACTGGCTCCCTTTCTCGGGATTCAGTCTTCTTTCTTCGCTGATTTTTTTCCTGTATATTTCCGAGAAAAAATGGATCATTTGCCTGTTCACCTGTCTCCTGTCCGGGGTGGTATGGGATGTATTTTCCTTTTCCCCATTTGGAATTCATCTCTTTCTCGCCATTTTTCTCTTTGGCATCACCTCGCTCTGGGTTTCTCTGTTTTCCACCAGTCAACCCTCGATTGTGGGTTATTTTTTAGTGGTTCCGGTTTTAGAAGAAATGGTCATGTTTTTTTTTCATTATTTGGGAAAAACGGTTTGGATTTCTCAAGTGCTGGATATTTTCATTGCCGCCATCTCCATCCTGGTCAATTTTTTATTTTTTTATTTCTTGAAAACCATTGTTCCGGTAAAGGAGACAGGCGATGTGGAGTGAGAAACCGAGGATTATTTTCGATCATCGTCTAGAAATTATTTCCTGGGTTTGGGTGGGAATATTTTTCTTTCTTGCGCTGAATCTCTGGTACCTCTGCGTTTTTCAGTTCAATCTTTATCAAAAAAAATCGGATTTGAACCGAATCCGAGTCATTCCCTTGCAGGCTCCCCGGGGAACGATATATGATCGAGACGGAAAAGTATTAGCCCAGGACGTTCCCCGCTTTGCTGCCATTCTTCTCCCCGGAAGTGGTGATCCACAGGAAGCCCGTCAAAAATTGGAAGGAATTTTAGGGAGAACACTGAACGATCCCCTGCGAGAGCGGTTTTCCGGGGAGATCATTTTAACTTCTCAGATTCAGTCAGAAGAACTGGCACGGGTGGAGGAGGCCAAAAAAGACCTTCCCGGCATCATGCTGGAAGCTTTTCCCCGCCGGGCCTATCCGGCGGGGGAGTCGGTCTTCCATGTATTAGGATATGTCGGTAAGATCAATGCCGAAGAATTAGGGCGATTTGATGAGGCAGAATATAATGGAGAAGATGTAGTGGGAAAGAATGGGATTGAACTTTTCTATGAAAATATTCTGCGGGGAGAGAAGGGGTATCGGAAAATTGAGGTGGATGCACTGGGGAGAATCGTCAGGATGTTGGACTCCTCACCACCCCGTTTTCGACATTCTTTGGTTTTATCGATTGATTTGGACCTGCAAAATTTCTGTTACCAGCT